>JAZNWL010000071.1:0-2327 GCA_045593325.1 Acutalibacteraceae bacterium
TGTCCTTCCAAAAATTCCTATATGCTTAACATTCATATCCTTAAAAAATCAAATTAATACCTATCTGCCCAATTCTTCAATTATCCACTTCCACATTGCAGCAGTCTGCTCTGGGTAGAGCCAGTGGCCAGAATTCTCTACAGTAACCAGAGTCTTTGGAGGCTTTATGGCATTATATGTTGCCCTTGAAGTGGTTGGGCCGCAGGTAAGGTCATTGTACCCGTATGCAAAATAGACCGGAGCCTGAAGTTTGCGTGCAAAAACCGCCGCATCATAATATCGGATTGTAACAAGTTTCTCCTTTGTACGGTTTGCCTCATTCCTGAAATAATGAGGCCAGCCCCCTGTACGCCCCTCCGAATACGCCTCCCAGTCGCTCAAAGCAGGAAAGTAAATGGCCGAAGCTGCCACTCTCTTGTCAAGCGCCGAAGTTACAATTGAAAGCGCACCACCCTGGCTGCCTCCCAAGGTGCCAACCTTGCCGTTGCAATTTGGGAGTGAAAGGAGGAAATCAACACCCTTCACACACCCCAGGTACACTCTCCTATAATAATATGAATCCCTGTCCTCAATTCCGTTCACATAATAAGAACCCAACGCACCGCTACCAAGTGCACCATAAACACTTGGATCCATAACAACCGGAACACCGTGGATTCCAAGCTCCAGAATAATTGCACCCTGGGCAGCATTAACCACATTTCCCCCAATTGCATGCACTCCTGCCCCCGGCATACGCAAAATTCCCGGATACTTTCCCGGAGCCTTCGGCATTGTAAGCACCCCATACATTCTGGAACCGCCTATGTTTCCGTAAGACACATGATACACATCCACCTTATCCGTACATCTGTCGGGAAGAAGCTCCATCTTTGGGGCAAGAGGAACTTTCTCCAGCTGCTGCAGGTTCTTTGCCCAGAACTCCTCAAAATCCTTTGGCTCCTGCACAACAGGCTGCAGCTTTTCATGGGCAAAACCTACCGTTGAATACGAAGTATATGTTTTTCCTTCATGTGTTACAGTTGCCTTAACACGCAGGTAACCAGGCTCCTTCATTGTACCGGCATTCAGTTCCCCCTCATTTCCCTTAAGCTTCAGGACACCCTCCTTATGGGCCGGCATCAGATCCTCACTAATCTGATACTTCACCTCCACATCATTCAGCTTCACCCCACAATCAAGGGCAATCACCTGCATCCGCACCTTCTCACCCAACTTATAAATTGCATCAGAATGGTCAGGCACCATAATTATCTGCACCTTCTTCACCGACGGCTGTGCCACTGCCCCAGCCACCGCAAAAACCATTGCCAACAGGCATAAGAAAATCCTTTTCATACCAAAAATCATTTCCACAAAGATAATGAAAGGGGGATAAATTTACCCCCGTTTCTCTTTTTAAAAACAGAAAATCCAAAAAAAGAAAAACCTGCCCCAAAATATCTTTTTCAGAAAAAGAATCTCCCACCACCTGCATACATTTGCTCCCGACAGTGCGAGGCTCCCTCCCGGCAGTGTGAGACTTCCTCCCAGCAGTGCGAAGCTCCCTCCCGGCCCCTAGGATGCCAAAGGGCCCCTTCCGTCCGGGAAAACACCCAAATTCCCGTACGAATAACGCCGGGGACAATACTCCGTTCGGGAAAACACCCCAATACCCGAACGAATGACGCAGAAAACAACACCCCGTCCGGGAAAACACCCAAATTCCCGAACGAATGACGCCGGGGACAATACCCCGTTCGGAAAAACACACCAATTCCCGAACGGACAACGCAGAAAACAATACCCCGTTCGGGAAAACACCCAAATTCCCGAACGTACAACGCAGAAAACAATACCCCGTCCGGGAAAACACCCAAATTCCCGAACGGACAACACAAATAAAACTATGATGGAAAATGAATTTTGGAAGGAAAAGGCATTCTGGAAAGATATGCTTTGGTTTTCCCTGGTGCTAGGGATAATCTATGTGGTATATGTAACCATTGAATACTGGCCGGAGATAACTGAAGGCTTCAACCGTGGATGGAACAGTAGGTAATCTCCACTGAAATGATTACTTTTGCCGGCGTAAAACAGGGGTGCCCGGTCCGGAAGCATTGGGCAGCAATATGCAACATGCAACATGCAGCAGGCCCGGAACGGCATCCCGCACAGCATCATAAGAGAAGTATAATGGCAAATTCATTTCAGGAACTGGGCCTTAACAGTTATTTGATTAAGGCTATCAGCGAGTTGGGGTTTGAGAAGCCCACACCGGTACAGGAGAGGATAATCCCCGACCTGCTTTCTCAGGATAATGACATTGTCTGTCTGGCGCAGACCGG
>JAZNWL010000072.1:0-13956 GCA_045593325.1 Acutalibacteraceae bacterium
AAGAAGTTCCCGCTTTGTGCATTGGGTTATACGGCAAGGATGAAAGTTTCTTTACCCTGAAAGGGATTGTGGAAGAAGTTTTTGCTTTGTTTAATTGCAAAGCCGACTTTGAAAAATCCGGTGAACCTTATTATCATCCCGGTCGTCAGGCAACCGCTTCCGTCAATGGCGAAATCGTTGCCCGCTTAGGGGAAGTTCATCCCGCAACCGCCGGGGAAATGGATATTGATCAAAAAGTATATATTGCTGAAATCAATATGGAAGCATTATATGCCATGCCCAGGGAACAAATTATTTACAAACCTATTTCTCAATTCCCCGCCATCACCCGTGACATTGCTCTGATTTGTGATCGCTCTATTCCCGTTGCCACCTTAGAAAAAGCCATTCTTTCGGTGAATAACAAATTGATTCAATCGGTTGAACTTTTCGACGTTTATGAAGGCAACCAGATTGAAGCAGACAAAAAGAGCGTTGCTTATTCCATTGTATTGCAGTCCGACAGTAAGACCTTGACTGACGAAGATTGCAATGGAGTTATGAACAAAATTTTCAAAGCTTTGGAACAAGTAGGTGCGATTCTCCGCACTTAATTCAAGTTTCTGATAATTTCCACTTGAATTTCATCTTAGTTTATTGTATAATGAACTATATCTTTTTTGGAGGTGGGTTTCTTGATTGACAAGACAATGACCTTTTCCCTGTCGGGCGAACATGAAAACGAAATGAAAAAAACCTTGAGAACGGTTTACGATGCTCTTACAGAAAAAGGTTATGACCCAATCAACCAACTTGTAGGTTACATTCTCTCGGAAGATCCCACCTACATTACAAATCACAACAACGCCAGAAGTTTGATCCGTCGGATTGACCGTGATGAACTTTTGCAAGAACTTGTGAAAAACTATTTATCCAAGTAAGGAGGCTGTCTTATGCCTGATAATAAGGAATTTCTGACCTATAAAGGTCATCCTTTGGTTCGTTGCGGTGACACCTTATACTACGGCAGTATGGCTGACAAATTCATTGTTATGCTAAAAGTGCTCAGTAACAAAAAAGTCGAAGACATGGACGTTGCTGACAAAGTTTCGATTCAGTTAATGTATACCGACGATGAAATGCGAGCCAAAGACCGCATTGTGAAAACCAGCGAAAAAGACGGTCTTTACAACGCTATGGACCTTGGTGCCATTTGGCTGGAACGGGCCTTGAAAGACCAAAAGAAGTAGTTTATATTGTAAAAAAGAGCCTTGCAGAACAATCTGCAAGGCTCTTTTTTAAGCCAAATCAATCTGTGGATTGACAGCAACTCTGGTCGTCCGATTCGTTAATTTCTCGGGGCGGAAAAAATTCGTCCATGGGAAATTCAATGCGGTTAAAGACATCACAAGGGTCATCCGCTCCGGTAACACATTCCTTATTGGGAACACAAAAATCGTAAACCGGCATAAGCATTTGTACATTGCGAACAATTTGCACCACGGTAAAAATCCCCAAGGAAACAGTAACACGTCGCTGCACAGTATCCGCCGGCGCAATAACACCGCCAATGGTAGCCAGAACAGGTGCAGGTGCATTCAATGTACCTGCACAGTCAAACCCACAACATTGACTGATGGATGACGACAAAGCAATGGGATCCACCGTTTGCACGTATGCGGTGGGATTGTTAGTGGCCGTGGGCAAACTAGTTTCGGTTTCGGCATCGGTGGTGTTGCTGGAGAAAATACGGGCATTACCTTCACTTCCATACAAAATCACCTTTTTACAGAAAGTACACAGCCCATTTACCGTTGTGGGCGCAGTGGAATCACCATTGAACAAATCAACAGCAACCAAGAAATAAAAGAGAATGTCAACCGAATAATAACCACGGTTAAAGGTAACCGGTTCCACATCCACAATGGTGTTCAAAAGAGTAGCAGAACGGGCTCGAACACCGATGGCTTGGTTTACCAGTAATTGATCACTGGGACTGAAAAACAAACGCATATCTTCCAGGCAATCTCTGTCGCAACAGGAATCATAAACGCGACCGGCATCTACACATACCGCTTCTTTAAATTGATCAGCCATATATAAGCAAATCCTCCTATGTTCATAATGTTGAAGGCTGTAAAATCATCGGAGAAACCGATACAGTAACATGATATGAACCAGGAGGATTTTTGTGTATTATTCTTTATCTAATTTTGCAAATTTTTGCATTAACTTTTTGGTGCCAATGGAATCAAAGGCAATAGTCAACAAAACGTCGCCCCCTGTGGGAACCGCTTCGACAATCAAACCGCCGCCAAAGGTTTTATGTTTTACCCTGTCTCCC
The DNA here is from genome assembly GCA_045593325.1 of Acutalibacteraceae bacterium. Taxonomy (GTDB): domain Bacteria; phylum Bacillota; class Clostridia; order Oscillospirales; family Acutalibacteraceae; genus UMGS1484. The sequence continues at coordinate 2,324 of JAZNWL010000072.1, forward strand.
ACTTTGAATGCAACAGTAGGAGCAGAGAAATCTGAGGAAACAACAGGTTTTTTGTATGGTGTAGTTTGCCGAGGGGTAAAGGCAGTACCCCCCACCCCTTGAGATTTTGTATAACCGCCAAAATCCCGCGAAGAATTGGATACCGTTCCCATAAAACTTCTTGCGGAAGATTGAACGTCCACACATTCCATAGGAATTTCTGCAACAAATCGGGATGGACGATTGCGATTGGTCATACCAAACAAAAGCCGTTGATGAGCATTAGTCAAATATAATTTTTCCTTGGCACGGGTTATGGCAACGTACATTAAGCGACGTTCTTCTTCCATTTCCTTTTCGGTGGCATAGATGGTTTGTGTACCGGGGAAAATCCCTTCTTCCAACCCTGCAATGAAAACAGTATTGAATTCCAAACCTTTGGCGGAATGGATGGTCATCATTACAACCCGATCTTGTTCGCTGTTATAATTATCAATATCTGTCATCAAAGAAACGCCATCCAGGAAATCATCAAGGGAAGGAACCAGAGCATCATTTTCATATTGTATCATGCTACTGAGAAGTTCCTGAACGTTTTCTTTTCGTTCTCTTCCTTCGTCGCCTTCCATGGCAAGAGCAGAAAGATACCCACTTTTTTCCAAAATCATTTCCAGCACTTGATGAGGCAATACGGTATCCAATTCCCCACGAACCTGCTCAATAGCATCCGCAAAAGATTTCAGTTTTACCCAGGCGGATTTCAATATGGGATAGTCTTCTGCTTTGAGAATCACCTCGTACATGGAACAACCTAATTCCCCCGCAATGGTGGCGATTTTTTCCAAAGTGGTGTTACCGATGCCCCGTTTAGGTTCATTGATGATCCGACGCAACCGCAAATTATCATTGGGGTTGGCGAGTAAATGTAAATAAGCCAAAGCGTCTTTGATTTCTTTTCGATCATAGAATTTAAGACCGCCAATAATCCGATATGGAATCCCCGACCGAACAAAGGTATTTTCCAAATTCCCCGATTGGGCATTCATTCGATATAAAATGGCAAAATCCGAGTATTTTTTACCTTTGCCGATTCCGTCTAAAATCTGTTCAGAGATATAACGGGATTCTCCAAATTCATCCGAAGCGGTGTAACAAGTAATTTTTTCACCAACACCCAAATCGGTCCAAAGATTCTTTTCTTTTTGGTTTCTGTTATTTTTAATCACAGCATTGGCGGCATCTAAAATCATTTCGGTGGAACGGTAATTCTGTTCCAGGCGAATGGTTACTGCATCACGATATTCGTCTTCAAAATTCAAAATATTTTCAATGGTGGCACCACGGAAGGTATAAATACTTTGGTTATCGTCCCCCACCACACAAATATTTTTATGAGATTTGGAAAGAAGACCAACCAAAACATATTGGGCATGGTTGGTGTCCTGATATTCATCCACCATAACGTACCGAAATCGGTTTTGGTAGTAACTGAGAATATCACTGTGATTGGATAACATAGCCACAGTATTGACAATAATATCGTCAAAATCCATGGCATCGGCATTTTTTAGTTTTCTTTGGTACAGGTTGTACGCCTGAGCCACTTTTTTCAAACGAAAATCATCACCTGCGTTTTCTTTGTATTCAGCAGGAGTAATCAAACGGTCTTTGGCATGACTGATTTCATTAAGGAGCATACGATGGGGTAATACTTTATCGTCGATCCCCAATTCTTTTTGACACTCCTTGATCACCCGTTTGGAATCATCGGTATCATAAATAGTAAAGTGCGTGCTGTAACCGATTCGGTCAGCAAATTTTCGTAGCATGCGAAGACATGCCGAATGGAAGGTCAATGCCCAGACAGAATCGGCATCCTCACCCAAAACAGCGCGCAAACGGTCTTTTAACTCCCCGGCCGCTTTATTGGTAAAGGTAATGGCTAAAATTTCATAGGGGTGAGGAGCATCCACAGAGGTTAACTGATATAACCGCAATTCATCCACAGGTTGTCCGGCAACGGCACTTTCCAGCAAAGTGGCATCTTCCCAAGTAACATCCAAGGGAATTTGATTGCTATGATACCCGTTGCCAAACTGAAGCAAATTTCCAATACGGTTAATCAACACCGTTGTTTTTCCGCTCCCTGCCCCCGCCAGAATCAAAACAGGACCATTTACAGCAAAAACGGCTTCTTGCTGACGTTTGTTCATACGATGAAACATTTTTTCAATATATTGTTTACGCAATGATAATAATTGCTGTTGTAATTGGTAATCCAAAAAACTCTCTCCTTAAAACCCAATATCATCATAATTTCAGAAAATCGTTACCTATATATTGTATCGGTTCCCGCAAGTTCTGTCAAGGAAAAAAGATGAATTGAACATAAGAAAACGCCGAAGTTTTCACAAAACTTCGGCGTAAATTTTATTTTAATTATTTTTTTAAATCGATGGCTTGTTTTGCTTTTGCAACAATGTTTTCAGCAGTCAAACCATAGGCTTTCAGCACTTCAGCAGCAGGTGCGGAGGTACCGAATTTGTCTTCAACACCAACACGAAGTACGGGAACAGGGCAGGTTTCGGCCAGTGTTTCAGCAACAGCACCGCCCAAACCACCAATGATGGAATGTTCCTCAGCAGTAACAATGGCACCGGTTTCCTTGGCAGCCTTGATTACTAATTCTTCATCCAAGGGTTTAATGGTATGAATGTTGATAACACGAGCAGAAATGCCTTCGGCTTTCAAGGTTTCAGCAGCTTCCAGAGCCATGCCAACCATCAAACCATTGGCAATGATGGTAACGTCAGAACCTTCTTTTAAGGTAACACCTTTACCGATTTCGATTTCATAATCGTCATCAAACAAAATGGGGGTTGCCATACGACCGAACCGCAAGTATACGGGGCCATCAAAAGCGGCAGCGGCACGAACGCAAGCCTTGGCTTCGTTGCCGTCAGCGGGTGAAAGAATGGTCATACCGGGAATGGTACGCATCAAAGCAATATCTTCGTTGCATTGATGGGTTGCGCCGTCTTCCCCTACGGAGGGGCCTGCATGGGTTGCAGCAATTTTTACGTTATTGTGGGGATACCCAACAGCATTGCGAACTTGTTCAAAAGCACGGCCGGCGGCAAACATGGCAAAAGAACTACAGAAAACCAATTTGCCGGCAATGGTCAAACCGGTTGCCACACCAATAAGGTTTTGTTCTGCGATACCGCAGTTATAAAAACGATCAGGATATTGTTTCTTGAAAGTTCCGGTTTTGGTTGCACAGGACAAGTCAGCATCCAAAACAACTAAATTATCATATTTTGCACCGATTTCTGCCAAAGCTTCGCCATAAGCATCACGGGTTGCTTGTTTTTTAATTTCAGCCATTATTCTCATCCTTTCCCTTATGCTTCCAAAGCGGCCAATGCTTCGCGTAACTCGGCCATAGCAATTTCGTATTGTTCATCATTGGGGGCAGAACCATGCCAGGAAGCTTTATCTTCCATGAAGGAAACGCCTTTCCCTTTCACGGTGTTCATAACGATAACGGTAGGTTTGCCTTTGTTTTCTTTCGCTTTTTGGAAAGCGGCTTCCAATTCATCGAAATCATGGCCGTTTACTTCAATAGTGTACCAGTTGAAGGATTGGAATTTTTCTGCGATGGGATAGGGGGAGTTAACGTCATCCAAAGTACCGTCGATTTGCAGATTGTTGTTGTCAACAATAGCGCAAAGGGTATCCAGTTTTTTGTGGCCGGCAAACATAGCGGCTTCCCAAACTTGACCTTCTTGCAATTCGCCGTCACCCAAAATAGAGTAAACACGATAAGCATCACCGTCAATTTTTGAAGCAAGAGCAACACCGCAAGCAACAGAAATCCCTTGTCCCAAAGAGCCGGAACTCATGTCAACACCGGGAGTATGTTTCATGTCGGGGTGGCCTTCCAGATAAGAATCCAACTTACGAAGAGTAAGCAGATCTTCTACAGGGAAATAGCCACGGTTTGCCAAAGCAGAGTACAAACCGGGAGCAGTATGACCTTTCGAAAGAATCATACGGTCACGATTGGCCATTTTAGGATTTTTGGGATCAATATTCATTTCTTTGAAGTACAAATAAGTCAATACTTCAGCAATGGACAAAGAACCGCCGGGATGACCGGATTTGGCTGCATGAACACCTTCGATGATACCAATACGAATTTTACAGGCAGTCACTTGTAATTGTTTTTTTTCATTGAGTTCCAAGGGATATACCTCCTAATTTTCTTTTTCCAATTTTTGTTCAATCAAACTTATAAAATCAGCAACCGCGCCCTCTTCACAAGAACAGGTTACGTAATCGGTTACTGCTAATACCTCTTTGGGGGCACCTGCTACCGCCGCAGAAAATCCAGCCGCAGTAAGCAGATCTAAATCATTATAATAGTCACCAATGGCATACATATTTTCAATGGGAACCTGCAACAGATTGGCAAGTCGAATCAGAGCAGTTCCCTTTTTGGCTTCTTTAGGAAGCAACTCAAAAAGTGTGGGTTCTGACCGAACTACATAGTAAGGGGCACGTTCATCAATCAACTCGCTGCAAAGTTTCTCTACTTTGTCGATCTCCTCCGGGGTTCCGGTGAATAACGCCTTAAACCATTTACTGTCCGAAGGGATATCATCCATGGTGTATTGGGTAAACTCTCCCAATTCATACATAACGTGTTCATAGGAACGGGGAGAATATTTTACACATTGTAACACACCGTTGTTATTGATTTCAACCCCCACACCAGGAACTTCTTTCACAACTCGGTCAAAAACAAAAGACGCCTCATGGTCCAAATAGCAGGAAAACAACATTTTGTCTTCAACGGGGTCATAAATCCCGCCACCATTCACTACCAAACAAGGACAATTCACAGCAATTTGAGAAATCATCCGCTGGGCGGAGCGGGCTGTTCTTCCGGTTGCTACGCCAAAACGGCCGCCGTTTTCAGTAAAATACCGAATGGCTTCTTGGTTGACGGGTAAAATTTTTCTATCATAAGTGGCTAATGTTCCGTCAATATCTGACAGCAACACAATACCGTCAAAAATCATGGGTCACACATCCTTTGGTAAGCGAGAGAGAAAATCCACAAAATACGGGGGTAACGGTGTTTCAAATTCCATATACGTTTCGGTTGTAGGGTGTATAAACCCTAATTTTTGTGCATGAAGACACTGCCCTTGCAATCCCGATTTTTCCGCCAAACGACCGCCATATACCCCGTCACCGCAAACAGGGTGACCAATATATGCCATGTGAACACGGATTTGGTGCGTTCTGCCGGTTTCCAATCGACACTGCAATCGAGTGTATCCCCGAAACTCCTCTAAAACCTTATAGTGGGTCACGGCATTCTTGGAATTTTTCTGGGTAACCGCTTGTTTTTTTCGGTCAACAGGATGCCGACCAATAGGAGCATCCACAGTTCCTTCCGGGTTTTTCACCCTGCCGTAAACCACGGTGGCGTATTCTCGGGTAAATGTATGATTTTTAATTTGTTCTGCTAAATGCACGTGGGTTTTATCATTCTTGGCAACCATCAGCAATCCGCTGGTATCTTTATCAATTCTGTGAACAATACCGGGCCGAATAACACCGCCAATCCCCGAAAGGGAATCTCCACAATGGTGTAATAATGCATTCACTAAAGTGCCACTATAATTGCCAGGGGCAGGATGCACCACCATTCCCTTTGGCTTGTTAACAACCAACAAATCATCATCTTCATAGACAATATCTAAAGGTATGTCTTCCGGGAAAGCACAATCAGGTTGAGGATCGGGAATCAAAACAGAAATCTCATCCCCTGGGGATACTTTATAGCTTTTGGAAACAATTTTTTCGTTTACCAACACGTTTCCGTTTTCAATCAGACGAGCGACGGCTGAACGGGTAAAGTCGGGGAGCAAAGAAGTAAGAGCGGAATCGATACGGGATGACAATTCCTCCCCCATAGTAAACTTCATAGTTTCCATATTATGCCTCTCCGTTAGACTTTTTAGGAATCAAATCCATAATCAAATCCAACACCAAAAACCCGCAACCAACACAAACAGCACAATCGGCAATGTTGAATGAATAGGAAAACCAAGAAATCGGGAACCGAACAAAGTCAATGACGTATCCCAAAGCAATTCGATCAATCAAGTTGCCAATTCCACCGCCAACAATCAATGCCAGGGAGCATTGTAATAAAACAGACTTTTGCTTTCCAAAAACAAGGTAAGCCAAACAACCCATTAATAAAATCGCGGTAAAACCAATTAAATACCAACGACTGCCGGAAAACATTCCCATGGCAGCACCATCATTATGCAAATAGGCAAATTCCAGACAATGAGGAATGATGGTACCTGTTGTATAAATAGGAAAAGAATGGGACACCCAATATTTCAAAGCCTGGTCAATCCCGATGACCAAAACAATCAGCAAAGAGGGCAACAAGGCCTTTTTCACACATTACACCTCATCGTAATCATCATCAGAGGAGATGTCATAATCATCCCCGAATTTCAAATCACCGAATTTTTTTTTTACTGAAAAACCGTCACTAATAACAGGTTGTTCGTCATGCAAATCATCTTGTGTTTCATCGGAAGGGTGGACAACAAACCGTTCTTCAGGAATCGTAGCAACAGGCAGAGGCACGTCCTCAGGATCAATATAAACTTTTTCCTCTGCTACAGGTTCGTTTTCAGGTTCTTCAGCAGGAACAGGTTCAACCTCTTCTTCCTGAACAACAGGTTCTTCATAAGATTGAACGGGGGCCTGAGGTTCTTCCAAGGTAACGGGTTCTTGCTCACTTGCTAAGGCTTGTTCCAATTCTTTAACGATTTCAGGACCACGTTTTAACAGCTCAAACTGTTTTTTATACATTTCCACAATTTCCTGACGGAAGAATTTTTCTTGTTCTTTCAGAAAATCAAGATATTTCTTTTCTGCTTTGCAACCTTCTACCGCTTCGGACAACATATCTTCCGATTTGGTTTTGGCCTCCATCAACAAACGAGAGGCTTTATCTTTGGCTTCGTTCAATACAAGGGTTGCTTTTTCCTTTGTTTCCGTAGCAATGGCAACAGATTTATCATGAGAAAGGCGCAACATATCCTCGGCTTGTTGACGTGCGTCCGCAATGATTTGTTCCTTTTGTTCATCTGCTTCTCTTACAACTTTATCTGCGGATTTCTGAGCAGTTAACAAAGCAGAACGAATACTATCTTCATCGTTTCTGTACTCCTGAATACGGTCTGCCAAAACTTCCAATTTACGAATCAACTCTTCGTTTTCCTTTTGAAGTTGTTCCATGGAATCGGCGGCATCCTCCAGAAAATCGTCCACATCCTGAATTTTATATCCACGGCCTGCCCGTGAAAATACACAAGTTCTGATATCGTGTGCAGTTATCATATTCTTATGCCTCCTACTGAATTAGATATACAAGCCGCTGCTTTCCAATTCATCTATCAACAAATCACCCATAATATCCACATTATAAGGAGTGATGATGAAGGTGCTGTTAGCAACGCGTTTTAAGGTACCGTTGTTAGCATAAGCCACACCGCTTAAAAAGTCGATGAGACGACGGGAAACGTCTTTGGGAGTAGATTCCAAATTCAATACAACAGTTCGTTTATTGTTCAAATGATCCCCAATGGAAGGAGCATCGGCAAACCGTTCGGGTTTTACCAAAACCACTTGTAATTGGGTGGTGGCATGAATGTTAACAACCTTATTCTTTTTATCAGAAGATGTATGTACGGGCGTGGGTACATAATCATCATACAAATCGCGAACAGGAGCATCTGTAGATTTGCTGTTTACCCCAGTTTCTTCTTCCTCAAATTCATCGTCCATAGGAGCATTCATAATATTTTTGATCTTATCCATAAATCCCATAGTAATAACCTCCAAAATTTATTTATAAATTCTTTTTCCGAATAAAAGAGAACCGATTCGAACCATATTCGCGCCTTCTAAAATGGCCTCATAATAATCCGAAGACATTCCCATAGACAAAATATCCACATTTACATTATCTATGTTTTTCTCGCGAATGTCAACAGCAAGAGATGAAATAATTGAAAAAAATTGTCGGGAATCCTCAGGGATTTCGGTAACGGGAGGAATTGTCATTAACCCTTTAACGGAAATCCCTTGTAATTGTGAAATTTCTTTCAGGAACGGTATCACCTGTTCCGGCGAAATGCCCGACTTATTTTCTTCGTATCCCACATTTACTTCCACCAAAACGTCGGTGGAGATGCCAAGGGAGAGGCTTCGTTTGGCAATCTCTTTTGCCAGGCGAATAGAATCCACCGACTGAATCATACCGACTTTTCCCACCACCGAAGCAACCTTGTTGGTTTGCAGGTGCCCAATAAAATGAATATTCCTGGCAGGCAGTTGATAGAAGGGATACTTTTCATTGAGTTCCTGCGCCTTGTTTTCACCAATTAATTGAATACCGTTTTGGGTGGCAAAGGCAATCAATTCATGGGGAACTGTTTTAGTTGCCGCCAGCACGTGAATGTCTTCCGGTTTTCGACCACTTAATACAGCAGCCTGGGTGACCCGTTCCATAATGATTTTATAATTGGCAAGAAAATCTTGACAACGTTCTGCCAAAACTTCATCGGATAACTTTTCCATCATAGATACCACTCCCCTCCACAATTACTTCATCATAAATTTTCAGATATTTCGATTTGGTTGTGTCATACTTACAAATGGCAAGTCCGGAATCGGAGTATAACAATTCCACAGGTTTAAACAAAGCAGAAATGCCATCCACCACGTAAACTCCGGTAATACCGTCAATCACCCGCAAAGCATCACTTCGAATCCGCAACCCTTTATAGGTGTTGGTGCGCAACTGGACTTGCACCTGACGCGCTCCCAGAATTTCAGGATCGATTTGTCCACATTTTAATACCATGGCAACCGTTTGGGCGGAATGATCAATATTCATAGTTTCCACACTGCAAACGTATTCCACGTCGGACAGCACGGGAATGGTGACGGTTACTTTAGCATCCAAAGAAACTTGTTGTGCAACCCCTTGGTCTGCCACCGCAACTAAATACCATTCATTATTGGTAACGATTTTACCCACTGCAGGAGAAACCGTGGTGGTTTGGGACAAAGCGTTATTAATTTCAGTGGCGGTCAATTCTTTGATCTGATTATAATCGATCGTATTTTCACAACCATCAGCCTGATTGACAAAATAACCTGCTTGGGTAGCGGTAATGGCAGAGCAACTTTGAACACTTGCTTCCAAAGATGTTTTCTCCTCCTGCAAAGTTGCAAGATATTGAGCAATATTCCCACCGGAACCTAAGGTAAGTTGCTTTTTGTTCAACAATCGCAAAAGTTCTTTTTCCACTAAATCATTGCCTTGTATAAGGCAACGATCGGTAATGTTTAAATAACGGTTTATGGAATTGTTGATGCGACTATCCAGAACTTCGGCATTCACCGAAAGTTGGGTTCCTTCCTTTTGTAAAGAAGACAAATCCTCAATCAATTCATTGATTTCATCCAACTGTGCCTGAACTGCGGCTTGCTGTTCGGTTTCGAAAACCCTTGCCACAACCTGGCCTGCAGGAACTTTACTGCCGTTGGATTGGGCATACCCAATAACACCGCTTTCCTGGGTGGAAAGTAACGTTTCCTGACGCACTACGAAGGCATCTAAAGGAAGGGTTTCATGATAGGTATAATCCAAAGCATATTCCGTTTGAATGGTATCATGACTCACCGAGTAAATCTGATAAAACAAATACAGCAATACTGCTACCGACAAAAGAACGGAACATATACGACGCCAGGATATTGTTTTTTTCATATATCTTCCTCCTTTTCATTGTTCATTCGTGGTTGTTCCACAAGGGCTTGCGCCTGGGCAAATAAATCATTGACGGTTTCATAATCGTCAGGGTAAAGCCACTGGACCCGTGGATCCCGACGAAACCAGGTCAACTGCCGTTTGGCATATCGTCTGGACTCCTGCTGAATGGTTTCCACAACCTGTTCCAAAGAACAAGTTCCTTCAAAATACGGAGCAAATTCTTTTACCCCAATGGCTTGTAAAATAGTTCCTGTAGGATTCATTTTATATAAATTTTCAACCTCTTTCACAAGACCTGCTTCCAGCATCCCATGAACTCTGACGTTGATTCGATCATACAACTTACTGCGATCCCGATAATTCAATCCCAACACACAGGAAACGTAAGGGGAAGGAATTTGACGGGATTCCTCTTCTTGCTGTGTCAAGGTTTTCCCAGTGGCATAATAAATCTCCAAGGCACGAATCACCCGAACACGATTGTTCATGTGAATTTTTTCAGCGGCTTTGGGGTCAATTTTTACCAATTCGTGATACAAAGCCTCAATGCCTTCATCTGCAGCCCGTTGTTCCAACTTTATCCGCCACTGTAAATGATCATCCGACTGGGATTGGAACTGAATATTATCCAACAAAGAAGAATAATATAACCCTGTTCCTCCTACCAATACAGGAAGTTTACCACGGCTTGCAATTTCCTTAATGGTTTTATGAGCCAGTTCTGTGAATTTAGCCACCGAAAAGGTCTTGTCACAGTCCACAAACTCCATTAAATGATGAGGAACACCTTGGCGTTCTTCCATAGTGGGCACAGCAGTAGCAATGGGGGCACTCTTATAAATTTGCATGGAATCAAAGGAAACAATCTCACCGTTATTCCGTTTGGCTATTTCAATGGCCAGTCCTGTTTTTCCGCTTGCAGTAGGACCAACCACAGCGCAAATAAAAATCGGTTTACGGGACATTTCCTCAACTCCGTCCAAATTGTTTTTCCAGTTGTGCTTTGGTCATCCACATGGCAACAGGTCTGCCATGTGGGCAATATCGCACAGAATCATCCAAAGCAATTCGTTTTGCCAGAACTTCCATTTCCGCCATACTGGTCTCGATACCGCCTTTGACAGCACTTCTGCAGGCGATGGAATGGAATAACCAGTCCAGGCGATCCACGTATACCGAAGGAATCCCATGACTCAATTTTTCCACTATTTCTTCCATCAAACCGTGAATTTCTTCTTTGTCCAGATTCATAGGCACAGAACAAAGCCGAAGAACCTGATCACCAAAGGGCTCGAGAATAAGTCCGGCGGAAGACAACAACTCCTGATGTTCCAGCAAAAGGGTATATTCATTTTTGCGGAAGGTAAGAGTAATGGGTTCCAAAAGCATTTGTGCTGATTCTTTTCCCATTTTTTCTTTTAAAGAGTCAAACAAAATCCGTTCATGGGCGGCGTGTTTATCAATAATTAAAATCCGTTGATCTACTTGTACAAAAATATAGGTTTTAAATGCTTCTCCCAGCACCCGAACCGAAACATCAGAGCGTTCCGGTTCCACGGAAACTACAGGAACAACCGGCTCTGACACTTGTTCAACCGTTTCCTCCACTAAAACGTCCAACGACTGACCACTAACAGTAGGCTGATACACAATCTTTTTCTGCTTTTCGGGAGGGGTTGGCACAACGTCCTTAAACACAGCAGGTGCGGGTTTGGGCGGTGCCTGATTGGGAGAAATCATAGTAAATTTGGTTTGCTTCCCCTGCTCT
>JAZNWL010000073.1:0-7379 GCA_045593325.1 Acutalibacteraceae bacterium
TGAGATTTTTGAACAAATAGAAATCAAGGTCAAAAATCGTGAAACCCCTTGATTTTATGCGGTTCTTCGGAGAAAACAGCAGAGGTCTGAAAGAGCCTCTCGCGCGTTAGTACCTGAATCTAGCGCGTCTGCCGATTCCGCCACATCCGCATTTAGGGTGGCTAAAATTTTCCGCTTGTCTATTATGCCTTTTTTTCCTCCATTTGTCAAGCCCTTTTTTCAAAAGTTTTTAGAAATTATATTCCGTACCGTAAATGACAGTATAAAGCAATCAATAAAATATGCATTACTATAAAAACAGGAAGAGAAATCATAAATTTTTTCTTGCGGGTTTTATGGTTGATGGCTTTCATCACAAACAACATCATTCCGGCTCCCCCAAGAGCCCCTAACCACAACAAGGTTTTTTCAGGGGTGCGTTGCCAACCTCGTTTGGCCGCCAATTTGTCATACAATGTCACAAAGGCGGATATTATCCACAAAACAATAATATATATAACAATAAGTTGCAGATCCATGGGACTCCCCTCCATGGGTATACTGTACCATATTGAGATTGAAAAGTAAAGGATGAATCCCCATGACATTGATTTATACCGATGGTTCCTTTGGGAAAAAGAGAGTGGTATGGCTTGTTTGCTTGTTGTTGGTGCTGGCGGCAGTCAGCGGTTTGGTGTTCACAAAGCAAGAGGTGAAATCGGTTTCACAGCCTGTCACTTCTGTTAAAGTAAAAGGTGTGTGGCTGAATTATACAGAATTTGCCGATATGATTGATGGCTGTTCCTGTGAACAGTATGAAAGTAATATTGAAGTGTTGCTGGACAACTTACAACAAACGGGGCTGAATACCTTGTTTGTTCACGTGCGGTCCCATTCCGACAGTTTTTATCCCTCTTCGGTTTTTCCTTGGTCCGAACACATCAACGGGGGAGCAGGGGTGGACTATGACCCCCTGGCAATCCTGGTTCAAAAGGCGCATGATAAAAAGATCCGGGTACATGCCTGGCTGAATCCTTATCGGATTTTTTCGGGAACGCTTGCGGAATTGCCCTCGGAACATCCTGCCTTAAAGGTACGGCAAGAGGAAGAACACAGTGTTGTGGAAACCGACACGGGGGTATACTATAATCCTGCTTCTGTTAAGGCCAGAACCCTTGTCCTTTCAGGGGTGGAGGAATTACTGAAAAATTATGACCTGGATGGGATTCAATATGATGACTATTTTTATCCCACCACCGAATCTTCCTTCGATCAAGGGGTTTATCAGCAATATTGTGACACCTCCGATTACCCCTTGTCATTGGCAGAGTGGCGCCGTACCCAGGTGAATCTGCTGATTGCGGCAACCTATCGAAAGGTAAAAGAATATGAGGACGTGGTGTTTGGGGTCAGTCCGGCGGCGGGAATTCGAAAGAATTATGAGGAGCTGTATGCTGACGTGGAAGCGTGGGTGCAGGGGAACTACGTGGATTATATTTGTCCTCAACTGTATTTTGGATTTTCCTACCCTGATGAGTCCTTTCGGTTTGATGCCTTGTTTAGTGGGTGGGAAAAACTGGCAGGGGACACCCCGTTATACATCGGCCTTGCGTCATATAAAGTGGGGCAGGAGGATGCGGGGAGTACCGAATGGGTCACCTCTACCGATTTGTTGGCAAAGCAAACCGGGTGGGTGCACAACGCCGGGGGCGTTTGTTTTTACCATTATTCTTCTCTTTTTAAAAACGATGGGCAATCCTTGGCGCAACGGGAACGGGTGGCGAAAGCATTGAATGAATTTTAGTATTCCCCACGGTTTTGGGAAAAAGATAAAAAATCTCCTTGAAAACAACAGTGGGGATATGTATAATATAAAGAAAGTTATAGTTTAAAGGAAGCAACTGTATGAGAAGTGACATTGGCATTGACTTGGGAACTGATACCACCCGTATCTTTATGGGGAAAAGTATCATGCTTACCCAACCAACCGTAATCACCATTGATAACGATACCGGCGAACCCAAAGTCTTCGGGAAAGAAGCTTATGAAATGATTGGTCGTACTTCCGACCGATTTACTTGCGTTTGCCCTGTTCAAAATGGTACCATTGCCGATTTTGAAGCGGCTCAACTGTTTTTGCAACAATGCTTTTCTCAGGTGCTTGGTAAAAAAATCGTGCGGCCCCGCACCATTGTTTCCATTCCCGGGAATATCACGGCGGTAAAACAACGGTCGGTGGTGGATGCCTTGGAAAGTGCAGGTGCCCGCAACGTTTGTTTAATTGAAGCCCCTTTGGCGGCTGCCATTGGATTGAACGTAGATTTTTCTACCCCTCGCGGGGTAACGGTGGTGGACATCGGTAAAGGAACCACCGATATTGCCGTGCTTTCCATGGGCGGCTTGGCGCGGTGTCAGTCTTTGCCCATTGGTAGCGGTGCCTTTGATGAAGAAATTGTGCGGTTTGTCCGTCGGGAATATAATATCGCCATTGGCGCTTTAACCGCAGAAAAAATAAAAAAAGCTATTGGTTGCGTAAAACCTCGTTCCCTGGAAGTGGGCATGACGGTTAGTGGACTTAACCTGTTCAACGGCTTGCCCCAAAGTGTGGAAATCAACACCACTCAACTTATGGAAGTGATGATGGTCACTGCCGAAGAAATCATCGGAGCCATTGTAGGGGTGTTTGAACAAACAGCTCCCGAAATGGTGGCAGATACCGCCAAAGATGGTTTGATTTTAACAGGGGGCGGTTCCCTGACTTACGGATTGCCTGAGTTATTGTCCCAACGTCTGAAAATGCAGGTCAATCGGGTGGAGGACCCCTTGAACTGTGTCATCAAAGGGATTGGCAAAGCCCTGAACAACTCCAACGTGCTGAAAAACGGAGATTACCGTTTCCGCAGTCTGGAAGACCTGACCATAGAATAAGGGGAAGCATTGGGTTTATGAGTATTCTTACCTTGGAAAACGTTACCAAATCCTTTGGCAGCCGTACTTTGTTCAAAGGCGTTTCTTTTCATATTGAAGACCAGGATCGGGTGGGATTTGTGGGTGCAAACGGCACCGGCAAAACCACCCTTTTTAAGGTTTTAACCGGGAAAGAGGAATTCGACTCTGGGTTGATTTCCAAAGCCAATGGGTTAACCATTGGCACCATGGAACAGCACGTTCCCGAAGATTCGGTGCAAACGGCACGGGATTGGGTCTTACTGGCTTTTGAAAACCTTCTTTCTTTGGAACAACAAATGGACTTGGTGCAAAAAGCCCTGGATGGGGGACAAGCCCATGAGGAACTGCTGTTGAAACAACAAACCCTGCGGGAACAGTATGAGCGGGATGGCGGATTGTATTTCCGCAGTCGTGTAGAGGCGGCATTGAATGGGTTGGGATTTTCTCCTGAACAGAAAGAATTGCCACTTTCTTCTTTAAGCGGCGGTCAGCGTTCCAAATTGGGACTTGCCCGCTTGTTGGTTGCCCCTGCGTCTTTGCTGTTGTTGGACGAACCCACCAACCATTTGGATCTGGCGGCCATTCAATGGCTGGAAGAATTTTTGTCTTCCTATGTGGGTGCCTTGATCGTCATTTCCCATGACCGTTATTTTTTGGATCGTGTAACCAATAAAACCATAGAACTGGAACATGAAAAAGTCTCTCTTTATCAGGGAAACTATACCGCCTATCTTTCTTTTAAAAAGGAACAGCGGGAAATTCAGCAAAAACATTATGAAGAACAACTGAAAGAAATCCACCGTCTGGAAGACGTTGTCACCGAGATGAAAAAATGGAATCGGGAAAAATCCATCAAACGGGCAGAAAGCAAGGAAAAGGTCATTGAAAAATTAACCCAGCAGTTGGAAAAACCCGATGGTGAAAACAAAACCATTCATTTTTCCTTTGTTGCCAATCATACCGGCCCCAATGAAGTGCTGAACGTGTATGACGCTTCCATGGGCTTTGGTGCAGACCCGTTGTATTCCCGGGTGAATTTTGGGCTTCGCAGGGGAGAACGGGTGTTTTTGATCGGTGCCAACGGGTGCGGAAAAACCACCTTGCTTCGTCAGCTGATAGGTGAGAACAAGGGAGAAGGCATTGTTGAGTTTGGTCCCGGTGTTACCCTGGGGTATTACGACCAAACAGGAGCATCCTTGCATCCTTATAAAACCGTGTTGAATGAAGTGTGGGACGATTTCCCTGATTTAGAGGAAACCCGAGTGCGGTCTTCTTTAGCGGCCTTTTTGTTCCGTGGGGAAGATGTGTTCAAATTGGTGGAAACCTGCAGTGGGGGCGAGCGGGCAAGAATCTCGCTATTAAAAACCATGTTGCGGGGCGACAATCTTCTGCTGTTGGACGAACCCACCAACCATTTGGATATCGGCTCCAGGGAAGCGTTGGAAGATGCCCTTTCCGGGTATAACGGAACCTTGTTCATGGTGTCCCATGACCGTTACTTTATCAACAAACTGGCTGACCGCGTTTTGTTTATGACCCCTAACGGCTTGGAAGCTTTCCATGGAGGATATGACGATTTCTTGGCTAAGGTACAACAAGCCTCACCAAAGGAACCTGCCAAAAGGGAAACGGTGGGTGCCGGAGGACAGGCTTATAAGGAACGGAAAAAGCGGGAGTCGGATTTGCGGAAGCTCAAAACCCAGGTAAGTCGGCTGGAGACTCAGATTGCCCAAACTGAGGAACAAATTGCTTCTTTAAAAGAACAACTGGAATTGCCCGAGGTCGTTTGTGATTATAAAAAGATGATGGAAATTACCCAGCAACTGGAAGAAACCGAAGCCCTGGCGGAGGAATATACCCTGGCATGGGCGCAGGCGAGCGAACAGTTGGAAGAACTGGAAAATTGAATATAACAGCTTGAATGAGTTCTTACGAAAAGTCTTCGTAGGAACTCATTTTTTGCATAAAACACCTGCTTTTTGTTTTATAAAAGAACAGGTGTTTTTTTATGCAAAAAAGTTGCAAAAATATAACTGTTTTTTCCGAAAAAAATGCAGATTAGCCCTTGCAATTTTCTGGCGCGTGGTCTATAATGGGTACACAGTGGTAAAAAGTGGGGAGAAAAGGGATGAAACCAATTTTTACCCATTATAAAGGAAAGGAGGACGCCATCCATGCTTTTGGGAACTTATAAACACAGTATCGACGATAAGGGCCGTATTTCGGTTCCCGCCAAATTCCGTTCAGATTTAGGAGAACGGTTTGTAGTATCCAATGGGCTGGACGGTTGTATTTTCCTTTTCCCAAAACAAGAATGGGAACGTCTGGATGCTTCCATTCGTTCTTTGTCTTTTAAAGAATCCCGTCAGTTGACCCGTTATTTCTATGCCAATGCCGCTGAAGTGGAAATTGACGCCCAAGGGCGGATCTGTATTCCTCCTGTTCTTCGTGACCTGGCAGGGCTCAAAGGGGCTTCGGTGGTTATCGGTGCTTCCAATCGAGTTGAAATCTGGAACGTTAAAAACTGGCAGAATGTCTCCTCCACTGTGGAACAGGATGACATCATCGAACTGTTGGATAAAATTAATTTTTAATGAGGAGCCGCTATGGAGTTCAATCATATTCCTGTGCTGTTGGAAGAAACCATTTCTTCCCTGGATATTAAACCTGACGGTATATACGTTGACGGCACTGCCGGTGGCGGTGGTCACAGTGAGCAAATCGCCCGTCGGTTAACCACCGGCCGGTTGATTGCCATCGACCAGGATCCTGATGCCTTGCAAGCGGCAGGGAAGCGGCTGGCACCTTACCCCCAGGCACAGGTTGTGGAAGGAAACTTTTCAAACATCGCTTCCATTCTTCAAAGTTTGCAGGTGGACAAGGTGGATGGCGTGCTTTTGGACATTGGCGTTTCTTCTCACCAATTAGATACCCCCCAGCGGGGTTTTTCTTTTCATAATGACGCTCCTTTGGATATGCGAATGAGCCAAAAAGGGGCATCCGCGGCAGACTTGGTTAACAACCTTTCTCAACAGGAACTTGCCAAGATCTTTTTTGAATACGGGGAAGAAAAGTATTCCCGCAGTATTGCCGCCGGTATTGTAAAGGTTCGGGAAATTGCTTCCATTGAAACCACTTTGCAGTTGGCACAAATCATTTCCGACCACGTTCCCGCCAAAGCCAAACGCCAGGGACATCCTGCCCGTCAGTGCTTTCAGGCCCTTCGTATTGCGGTAAACCGAGAGTTGGATGTGTTATCTCAAGGATTGGACGATGCCTTTGCTTGTTT
Organism: Acutalibacteraceae bacterium; assembly: GCA_045593325.1. Taxonomy (GTDB): domain Bacteria; phylum Bacillota; class Clostridia; order Oscillospirales; family Acutalibacteraceae; genus UMGS1484. The sequence continues at coordinate 6,218 of JAZNWL010000073.1, forward strand.
AAAGGTTGGCGGTCGGCTTTCGGTCATTACCTTTCATTCGTTGGAAGACAGAATGGTAAAACAACGGTTTGCAGGGCTTTGTAAAGGGTGTACCTGCCCACCTGAGTTCCCTGTTTGTGTTTGCGGCAAAACCCCCGCAGGGAAACTTCCCATGAAAAATCCCGTTACCGCATCGGCGAAAGAATTAGAAGAAAATCAAAGAGCCCGCAGTGCAAAACTGCGGACCATCGAAAAATTAAAGGAGGCTCCCCATCATGATGTACCGTGATAATACTGCTTACGATTTCGAGATGTTCACCCCTAAGAAAAAGGTGGTTGAACTTCCCGAGAGTCGTCCTGTAAAAAAGCGGTCATCTGCTTCCTTGAAAAAAACAGCGGCACAACCTGCCTCCCGCAGTCGGTTGTTGGCGGTTGGTGCTGTGGTGGCTACTCTTTTGCTGATTGTGGCACAACTCCATTGCCAACTGAAAAACTCCGAAGTGGTGGATCAAATTTACCAAACTGAAAAGTCTATCGAAACCCTGCAAAGTGAAAACACCCGTTTGCAGGTAGCCTTGGATGGGAAAGTATCCTTCTCCAACATGGAATCCACAGCCAAATCCATGGGGATGCAAAAAATCACCGTGGCACAAATGGAATACGTGAATTTGTGCACCGAAGATACTATGGAAGTAACCAATGACCAAGGCGGTTTGTTGGCCATGCTGGGAGAATGGTTTTAGGCATAAATGAAAGAAACGGTTCATATTGGTATAAGGCTGATATGAATTTATATATAGAAAAAGAGGTGGAAAAAGTTGAAAAAACAAAGTCCCACCCAACAAATGTGGAAACGAATGATCTGTGTATTGTTGGGAATCGTGATTTTAGGGTTCGGGGCATCGGGTGTCAGCCTGGTAAACATCATGCTCATTCAAGGAAATAAATATGCAACTCTTGCCGCAGAACAACAACTTTCCACCACTGCCATTGATGCCAAACGGGGAACGGTTTACGATTGCAACGGCAATATTCTTGCCACCAGTGCCACCGTTTGGACCGTGTATATTACTCCTCAGGATATTAAAGATGATATCGAAGCCCGTCTGATTGCTGACGGGCTTGCACCCATTTTAGAGATAGATGCCGAAGAAATCTATAAAAAGGCGAATAAGAAGACTGC
>JAZNWL010000074.1:0-17788 GCA_045593325.1 Acutalibacteraceae bacterium
GCCTTGACCGACCATAACACCTGCGGCAACTGCCCTGCCTTTTTTAAGGCTTGTAAACGTCACGGTATCATTCCCATTGCGGGCATGGAACTGACCACCGCGGAAGATATTCACATGGTGTGTTTGTTTGAAACCCTGGAAGGTGCCATGGCATTTGACAAGGCAGTGAGAACCCATCGGATACTCATTCCCAATCGGGAGGATATTTTCGGGGAACAGCTCATTATGGATGATGAGGATGGTATCATCGGCAGGGAAGAATTTTTGCTTCCCAATGCCACCGACCTTTCCCTGGAAACCGCTTTCGATCTGGTGGGGGAATATGGCGGGCTTTGTTACCCTGCTCATATTGACCGTACCTCCAACGGGATTTTAGCTACCCTGGGCTTTTTCCCTGATGAACCCGGGTTTGGCTTGGTGGAATATCGGGAGGCGGAAAAACGGGAAGAGTTGGAAACCAAATTCCCCATTTTAAAAGAAAAAGGCTTTGTGGCAAGTTCCGACGCTCACTTTCTGTGGGATATGAGAGAACCTGACCATTGCTTCACCGTGGAGGATGAACCCTATAGCGGTGATAAGGTGCGAAAAGAAATTTTTGAATTGTTACGGGGAGGCAGAATATGAGAGAATTATCCCTGAACATTTTGGACATTGCCGAAAATTCGGTAAAAGCAGGAGCAAGCCTGGTGCATATTTTGCTGGAGGAAACCCACGAAACCTTAACCCTGTCCATTCAGGATGACGGTTGCGGGATGACCCCTGAATTTGTACGGCAGGTCACCGACCCCTTCTGCACTTCCCGCACCACCCGTAAGGTGGGGTTGGGAATCCCCTTGCTGTTGTTGGCGGCGCGTCAAACCGGCGGGGACGTGGAAATTGTTTCCAAGACCGAAGAAATGGATGCCCGGCACCACGGCACCTTAACCAAAGCCTTGTTTTATAAAAATCATATCGATTTTACCCCCTTGGGGGATATTACCGAAACGATGTGTACTTTGATCCAATGCAATCCTCACATGGATTTTGAGTACCGCCACACCTGCCCCGGCGGAGAGGTCACCCTTTCCACCCGGGAAATGCGTCAGCAGTTGGGCGGCGTTCCCTTGAATACCTATGAAGTGATTGTTTGGATTCGAGAATATATGACCGAACAATATAATGCATTTATATAAAGAAAGAACTTGTTTTGTATGAAAACTTTAGCTGAACTTGCTGCCATTCGTGAAAGAATGAAGGACAAGGTTGTTCTTCGGGAAGGGGTCAACGGTACCCGCGTTGTGGTTGGTATGGCAACCTGCGGTATTTCTGCCGGCGCTCGTCCTGTACTGAACACCTTCGTGGAAGAAGTAAACAAAGAAGGCCTTACCGAAAACGTAACCGTAACCCAAACCGGTTGCATCGGTATCTGCCAATTTGAACCGGTTGTGGAAATCTTCGAAGCCGGCAAAGAAAAAGTCACCTACGTTAAAATGACCCCCGATAAGGTAAAACGTGTTGTGGCAGAACACTTGAAAAACGGTAATGTAGTTGCTGAATACACCATCGGCAATGCTCAATAATCAATCATACGCTTTCGTATAAATTGGAGGTTAAACTATGATTCGTTCACACGTGTTGATTTGCGGAGGTACCGGTTGTACTTCCTCCGGCAGTGCCAATTTGGAATCTGCTCTGGAAAAAGAATTGGCTGCCAAAGGCATTCAGGATGAAATCAAAATCGTAAAAACCGGTTGCTTCGGTTTGTGCGCTTTGGGTCCTGTTATGATCGTATATCCCGAAGGCACTTTCTATAGCTGCGTTCAGGTTGACGATATCCCTGAAATTGTTGAAGAACATTTGCTGAAAGGTCGTATTGTAGAACGTTTGGTTTACAACGACGCTGCCGATGCCGCCGCTCATGTTACTTCTTTGAGTGACACCGCTTTCTACAAAAAACAAAAACGTGTTGCCCTTCGCAACTGCGGTGTTATTGACCCTGAAATTATCGACGAATACATCGCCGTTGACGGTTACCAAGCCTTGGGTAAATGCTTGACTGAACTGTCCCGTGAAGATGTTATCGCTATTTTGAAAGACTCCGGTCTTCGTGGCCGTGGGGGCGGCGGGTTCCCCACCGCAATGAAATGGCAATTTGCCTATAACAGCGAATCCGACCAAAAATACGTTGTATGTAACGCCGACGAAGGGGACCCCGGTGCATTTATGGACCGTTCCATTTTGGAAGGTGACCCCCATGCTTTGATCGAAGCCATGGCCATCGCCGGTTACGTAATCGGTGCTGACCAAGGTTACGTTTACGTTCGTGCTGAATATCCCATCGCTGTAAAACGTTTGCAAATCGCTATTGACCAAGCCCGTGAATACGGTTTGCTGGGTAAAGATATTTTCGGCACCGGCTTTAACTTTGATATGGACATCCGTTTGGGTGCAGGGGCATTCGTTTGCGGTGAAGAAACTGCTTTGCTCACCTCTATCGAAGGGCATCGTGGGGAACCCCGTGTTCGTCCTCCCTTCCCTGCAGTAAAAGGTTTGTTCGGCAAACCCACCATCATCAACAACGTAGAAACCTACGCTAACATTCCCCAAATCATTTTGAAGGGTGCCGAATGGTTCGCTTCTATGGGTACCGAAAAATCCAAAGGTACCAAAGTATTTGCTTTGGGCGGAAAAATCACCAACACCGGCCTTGTGGAAATCCCCATGGGTACCACCCTGCGTGAAATCGTTTACGAAATCGGTGGCGGTATTCCTAACGGTAAAAAATTCAAAGCCGCTCAAACCGGTGGTCCTTCCGGCGGTTGTATCCCTGCTTCTTTGATCGATACCCCCGTTGACTATGACTCTTTGATTGCCATTGGCTCCATGATGGGTTCCGGCGGTTTGATTGTTATGGACGAAGACAACTGTATGGTAGATATTGCCAAGTTCTTCCTGGAATTCACCGTTGACGAATCCTGCGGGAAATGTACTCCTTGCCGTGTTGGTACCAGAAGAATGTTGGAAATTTTGGAAAAAATTACCGACGGTCGCGGGGAAGACGGCGATATCGAAAAATTGGAAGAATTGGCTCTTACCATTAAAGCCACTTCTCTTTGCGGCTTGGGTCAAACTGCTCCCAACCCCGTGCTTTCCACCTTGCGGTATTTCCGTGATGAATACGAAGCCCACATTTACGAAAAACGTTGTCCTGCCGGTCAATGCAAAAAATTGGCTCGTTTCATCATCAATGAAGACCTGTGTAAAGGTTGCTCCCTGTGCGCCAAGAAGTGCCCCGTGGGTGCCATTAGCGGTGAAATCAAATCACCCTTCACCATTGACCAAGACAAATGTATTAAATGCGGTGCTTGTATTGACAGCTGTAAATTTAATGCAATTTATAAGAAATAATCAGAAGGAGGACCAAGAATTATGATTAATCTTACCATTGATGGCATTGCGGTTAGCGCCCCCGAAGGTTCTACCATTCTGGAAGCCGCAAAACTTGCCAACATTAATATTCCTACCCTTTGTTATTTGAAAGACGTTCAACAAATCGGTGCTTGCCGTATTTGCCTTGTAGAAGTAAAAGGTGCCCGTGGTTTGGCTGCCGCTTGCGTTATGCCCATTTCCGAAGGCATGGAAGTAAAAACCAACACTCCCACCATCCGCGCTCAACGCAAACTCAACTTAGAATTGCTTCTTTCCAACCACAATCGTGAATGTACCTCTTGCGTTCGTTCCGGCAACTGCGAATTGCAAGCCCTTTGCACCGAATACGGTGTAACCGAATATCCTTATGACGGCATTAAAAACGACTGCAAAGTGGACGACCTTTCCGCTTCCATCGTTCGTGACAACTCCAAATGTATCTCCTGCCGTCGTTGCATTGCCGCTTGTAACAACGTTCAAAAAATCGGTGCCATCGGTGCATCGCAACGTGGCTTTGTTACCACCATCGGCTGTGCTTTTGAACGTAGCTTAAAAGATTCTCCCTGCATTAACTGCGGTCAATGTATTTTGGCTTGCCCCGTTGGTGCTTTGCATGAAAAAGACAGCATTGATGCTGTTTGGGAAGCCTTGGGCAATCCCGATTTGCATGTAGTGGTTCAACCTGCTCCTGCTGTTCGTGCTTCCATTGGGGAAGAATTCGGTCTTCCCATGGGTGTTGCTCAAACCGGTAAAATGGTTGCCGCTATGCGTCGTCTGGGCTTCGACAAAGTATTTGATACCGACTTCGCTGCTGACCTTACCATTATGGAAGAAGGCACCGAATTGTTGCAACGTTTGGGTGACAAAGATGCCGCTTTGCCCATGATCACCTCTTGCTCTCCCGGTTGGATCAAATATTGCGAAACCTTCTATCCTGAATTCATTCCCAACCTTTCTTCCTGCAAATCTCCCCACGAAATGTTGGGTGCTGTCATTAAGAGCTACTATGCCGAAAAGAACAACATTGATCCCAAAAACATCTACGTTGTTTCGGTAATGCCCTGTACCGCTAAAAAATACGAAGCCGCCCGTCCTGAACTTGGTCACGACAAAATGCAAGACGTTGACGCTGTTTTAACCGTTCGTGAATTGGCTCGTATGATCAAACAAGCAGGGATTGATTTTGCTCGCCTTGCTGACGAAGACTTTGACGAAGTGTTGGGCGATTCCACCGGTGCCGGCGTTATCTTCGGTGCTACCGGCGGTGTTATGGAAGCAGCTCTGCGTACCGTTTACGAAATCGTAACCGGCAAAACTTTGGAAAAAGTGGAATTCGAAGCCGTTCGCGGTACCGAAGGCATTAAAGAAGCCGAAGTGGATTTGGGCGGTCGCACCGTTCGCGTGGCTGTTGCTCACTCCACCGGCAATGCCAAGAAATTGTTGGATGCTGTAAAAGCCGGCGAAAAACAATACGATTTCATCGAAATCATGGGTTGTCCCGGTGGTTGCGTAACCGGTGGCGGTCAACCCATCGTAAACGCCAAAGATTTGATGTATCTCAACGTAAAAGAACTTCGCGCCAAAGCTTTGTATGATGAAGATGCCGGCAAAGCCTTGCGGAAATCTCACGAAAATCCCTCTGTGAAGAAGATTTACGATGAATATTTTGAAAAACCCGGTAGCCATAAGTCTCACGAATTGTTGCATACTACTTACACTGCCCGCAAACAATACGAATAAGGGAAGGCTGGCGATAATGGCGCAGGAACGCATATTTATAAAGTGCGTGGTTGTTGTGCTATGATATATAGGTTGGCTTATAACCTGTGTTTCATTTATTATCGTTGATTGCGAAAGCCCAAGCACCCATCGAGGATGCTTGGGCTTTATGCTTGCCGTTTTTTCGTCACACGACGTACCACCGTACGCCTTGCTCCGTCGCAAGTTCCGCTTGTTCCTTTTCCCCTGTTCGGCGACAAGATCACTTGCTCCACTGCTCCTTCGCTTCCCACAAAAATTTCATTTTTGCGGGATCCCTAAAAGAAGAAAACGTCATCCTGCACCATTCTCGTACGCCTTCCGTTGCTTAATCGTAGAAAAGTGAAGTTGGAAAATAAACCTTCTCCGCATCCCTTGTGTAAAGGGACTCCCCTGTTAGGGGAATGGGCGTAGCCCAGAGAGGTTGCGGCATCCGCAGGATGGGTGGATTTTTTGTTTGCAAAAAATTCGGAGGGATTGTAAAGTAATGTCATTTCACAAACATTGGGCAACTTAATTGGTTCCCTCCAAATCATAGTCGCAGGCTCGCTCGTAGCGCTTCGCATTGCTTCCCCTTTTGTCACCTCAGGTTACCGCCTGTATCTGCCACCGGCAGCGGCGGCAACCTTCGCCCATTCTCATACGCCTTCTGCTTGCTTTTCAAGTATAAGTAAATAGACTTTAATAAGGAACGGCACTTTGGTTGTACAACAAGATGCCGTTCCTTTATTTTATTTCTACAACAATTTTGTTCTTCTTTATTGCTGCATCTTTCATCATTTGAGCACCGCCCGTAATATTACGGGTATAAGTAATAACATAGTCGGACCGTTCCAGCATCCACTGGTTTCGCCAAATGATAGCGTAACGACGTGGTACCTTTTCAATGCCTTCGGGATATATCGTGTTGTTGTGAGGAAAGGCTTCTTCTTTGGTAGGAAGATAAGCGTATACAATCAGATACTGAAAAGGATATAAGGTCTGCAATTCTTTTAAAATAGAATACGCCATTCTGTCAAATTTTCCGTGAGTACCAACATAAAAAAAGGAAACATGTTTGGTAGTAATTAAATCGATTATTATATTTTTCAAAGGAATGAGCACATCTTCGGGTGCGTTTCTGTTTCCAAAAAAAGTACAAGTCAAACCAATCGCCTCTATTCGTATATTTTCTTTCAAAAAGCATATCATATTTCACTAAAATACGCAAGTGCGTATACGCGAATGCGAAAGAAAATTTACAATATTCTTGAGGTGAAAGGAATGGCTGTAAAGGATGCTGTAACGAATCGTTTTATGGAATTGTGTAAGCAACGAGGTATGACTATCAATGAATTGGCAACACTTTCCGGGGTAACCCCCTCCACAGCGTACAGCATGATGGATAAAAACCGTCGGGATGTTTCTATTCGTACCATTAAAAAGTTTTGTGATGGTTTGGAAATCACTTTGGGCGAATTTTTCAGCACCCCGGAATTTGACCGATTAGAACAAGAAATCATGTAATAAAAAAGAGCCCTGTTCCTAAAGAACAAGGCTCATTTTTGTATATAGGGAATGTGCATCATATTTCTTAAAAAATTCTTCGTATATCACAAATTTCGACATGTTTCGATAGACTATATATAGTATAATTTGTTGTGAAAGGAGGTTTTATAATGAATTATCAAGAGATTTTAAAAACAATCGCTGTGCAAGAACAATGCTCCCCAAAGCAAATTGAAAGAGAAATGAAAAAAGCGCTGACTTCTGTCGGCGTTACCTGTTCCCCTAAAGTGTTTATTAAACAAATCAATTTGCAAATCAAAAAACAAGCGGTTGGATAATCAAGAAAATCGAAGATAGGGCGAGTGTTCACGTGGACTATATATCACACTATCGTATAATTTATAGTCTAAACGCTTTGCAAAAACCTCTTACAATGATTTTGCAAGGAGTGGATACTATGAACATTACCCAAGCGGTGAAAATGCGATTTGAAGACTTGTGTAACCAAAGAAATTTGAATTTTTCGAAATTGGCAACCATATCGGGTGTGCCTTACACCACTGTGAAATCCATTTTTTACGGATATAGTCTGAATCCCGGCATTGCCACCATTAAAAAATTATGCGACGGTTTAGGGATTTCCATTACCGATTTCTTTGACACCGAAACCTTCCGCCATTTAGAACAAGAAATTCAATAATATTTACTATGGGTAAAAAATAAGCCGTGTTCACAACAAACACGGCTCATTTTTGTATGGTGGGAATATTGCTGATTTCCAAGATATAATCGGTGGATAATACACCCTCTTTCTGTAAGATATGGGATACTGCAATTTTCGATGTTTGTTAATACTGCGAATTGCAGGATTGCTATATTCCGGAAGTGGTTAGATGATCTGCAAGATAAAAGCCAACAAAGTCATTGATAATGGGGCGAATATGTGATATACTGGTAGACACAACAGATGGGTTTACTTCAGTCCCGGCAATTTTTGATCGAGGTGGTATTGATATGAAAAGATGGATTATATTGTTGGTAATTCTTTGTGGATTGGTTTGTATTGTTGGATGCGGGGAAAGCGCTGAAACGCCCACCGATGTAAAGTCTGAACCCACCGAAATGCAACAACAGGCAGTGAAAAAGGCGGAATCTCAACTTGAAGATTTCGGGTATTCCTATGAAGGGTTGATCGAAAAACTGCAAGCGGAAGGGGTAGCGTCCCAGGATGCTGTTTATGCGGCAGACAACTGCGGTGCCGACTGGAAAGAACAAGCTCTGGTAAAAGCCAAAGCCCATCTTCAATCCATAGCATACTCCTACCAAGGGTTATTGAACAAGTTGAAATATGACAATTTTACCGACGAGCAAGCCCAATATGGGGTTGACAACTGCGGTGCTGACTGGAATCAGCAGGCAGAGCGAAAGGCAAAAGCCTATTTGGACATTGATTCTTTTGATGAGGATAAATTGCTCGACCAGTTGCTTTACGATGGTTTTACCCAAGAACAAGCACAATACGGTGTTCAGTCGGTCACAAAATAAAAATGCAACAAACCCCCGAATTCCGTTTGGAGTTCGGGGGTTGTTTTATGGGTGATTCTTTAATAGCCGTATTGTTTTTTGCGGGTTATAAAGAAATAGGCAGTAACAGCAAGGGAAAGGAGTTCTGCCAAAGTGGTAGCGAACCAGATGCCGTCGGTTTGGAAGAACAGGGGTAACAGCATAATGGTGGCGGTTTGAAACAAAAAGGTTCGCAGGAAAGAGATGGCCGCCGAAACGCCGCCGTTGTTCAGAGCGGTGAAAAATGCCGAGCCGAACAGGTTGAACCCGCTGATCAGGAAGGAAATGGCGTAAATGCGGAACCCCCGAATGGTCAGGTTCATCAGTTCCTTGTCGTATCCCACAAAGAGTTTGGAAAAGGGGACAGCGCCCCCAAAGGAAATGGCGGCCATAGTGACACCGCAAATGCCCATTATGATTAAACTTTTGCGGTACAGGGTGTGGAGTTCGTTTTTGTTGTTTGCTCCGTAGTGGAAACTGATAACCGGAGCAGACCCCATGGCATAGCCGAAGAAAATGGCGGCGAAAATAAAGTTCACGTACATGATGGCGCCGTAGGCGGCAATGCCGTTTTCTCCCTGAAATTTCAGCAGTTGGAAGTTATACAACATGGTAACCACCGAAGCCGAAAGATTGCTCATGAGTTCCGAAGACCCGTTGCCACAGGCTTTTAACAGAATTTTTAAATCAAAATTGGTTTTGGTCAATCGCAACAAACTACTGTTGGGCAAGGAGAAGTAAATGAGAGGAATAATACACCCAACAAATTGGCTGGTAATGGTGGCAACCGCCGCCCCCACAATGCCGAAACTCCATACCCCCACCAGGAGATAGTCCAGCACAACGTTGGTCAGGCCTGCCAGAATGGTGATATACAAGCCCAGTTTGGGCTTTTCGGCGGCAATCAGGAAAGATTGGAATAAATTTTGCACCATGAAACAGGTGTTAGCGGCTAAAATAATTTGGCTGTAAATCACCGCTTCTTCCAGCATTTCTCCCGTTGCCCCCAACAGAATGGCAAGGGGTCGCAAAAAAGGTAGACAAATGGCGCTTAAGGCGATTCCACCGATGATCAGGGTATACACCATAAATGAGAAGATGCGACTGGCCTTTTGGCGGTCACCTTCCCCCAACACCTTGGCAACAATGGCGGTTCCCCCGGTGCCCAGCATAAAGCCGATGGCGCCCATGATAATCAGCACAGGCATCATCAGGTTTACCGCCGCAAAGGCGGTTTTGCCCACGTAGTTGGACACAAAGAACCCGTCCACCACGCTGTAGATGGAAGTGCAAATCATCATCATAATGGACGGAAATACAAACCGTAGTAATTTTTTATAAGTAAAATGGTCAGAAAGTTTAATTGCCATAACGGGCATCCCCTTTCGCAAGGGGATAGTATAGCACATTCTTTATATAATGTAAAGAAAAATCCCCCGAAGTTTCCTTCGGGGGATGATTTCATAGATTGAACCTTAGCCTAATTATTTATCGGCCAATTTTACCAATTTTTCATATTTGGCTTTGGCTTCTGCTTCAGCAGTGGTAAACAATTTTTCTGCTTTTTCGGGGAAGGCGCGTTCCAAAGCGGTGTAACGAACTTCGTTATGAATAAAGTCGCTGTAGGAAGCGGTGGGTTCTTTGGAATCCAAGGTGAAGGGATTTTCACCGTTTTCGGCCTTGCGGGGGTCAAAGCGGAAGTTGTGCCAGTAACCGGCGGCAACGGCGTTCTTTTCTTCCAGTTGGCTTACACCCATACCGCCGCGGATACCGTGATTAATGCAGGGTGCATAAGCAATAATGATGGAAGGACCGTGATAGCTTTCAGCTTCGTGTAAGGCTTTGAGGCATTGTTTGTAGTCAGCACCCATAGCAACTTGAGCAACGTATACGTAACCGTAGCTCATAGCGATGGCTGCCAAGTCTTTCTTCTTCACGCCCATACCGGCAGCGGCAAATTGAGCAACTGCGCCGGTAGGAGTGGATTTGGAGGCTTGACCGCCGGTGTTGGAGTAAACTTCGGTATCGAACACCAGGATGTTTACGTCTTCGTTAGCGGCCAAAACGTGGTCCAAACCGCCGAAACCGATATCGTATGCCCAACCGTCACCGCCGAGGATCCAGATGGATTTCTTGGCAAGGTAGTCTGCATTTTCGGTAACGAATTTGTAGGCGTCGCAACCGCAGGGATTGGCAGCCAAAGCGGCTTTCAGTTCTTCGGTGGCAACAGCATTGGTTTTGCCGTCTTCTTTGGTATCCAACCATGCTTTAGCAGCGGCTTTCACAGCGTCAGCTTTGCTGCATTCCATGAGTTCAGCCACGTATTTAGCCAAGCGTTCGCGCAAGGTTTTGTTGGCCAACATCATACCGTAACCGTATTCGGCGTTGTCTTCAAACAGGGAGTTAGCCCATGCAGGACCTTTGCCTTCGGCATTTACGGTGTAGGGAGTAGAGGGAGCGGAACCACCCCAAATGGAGGAGCAACCGGTGGCGTTGGCAACGTACATTCTGTCACCAAACAGTTGGGTTGCCAATTTGGCATAGGGAGTTTCACCGCAACCTGCGCAAGCGCCGGAGAATTCGAGGAGGGGTTGACGGAATTGGCTACCCTTAACGGTGGTATCGGCAAATTTAGCGGCAACTGCTTCTTTCTTAGGCAGTTTTTGACCGTAAGCATATTCTTGTTGTTTGGCAATTTGAGTATCCAGGGGATTCATTACCAAGGCTTTTTCGCCTTTCTTGCCGGGGCAAACCTGAGCACAAACGCCGCAACCGGTACAGTCAAGAACCGAAACGGTCATAGCGAATTTCAGGCCGGGTACGCCGGTCATATCTTTGTTTGCCATACCGTTAGGAGCTTTGGCGGCTTCTTCTTCGGTCATAGCCACGGGACGAATTACGGCGTGGGGGCAAACGTAAGAGCAGAAGTTACATTGGATACAGTTATCGGGAACCCAGGTGGGAACGTCAACGGCAATACCGCGTTTTTCCAAAGCGGAGGAACCCAAGGGGAAGGTACCGTCAGCCATATCCACGAAGGTAGAAACGGGCAGGGTGTCACCTTTTTGGGCGTTAACGGGCATCAAGATGTTCTTGGCATAGTTAACAAGTTCTTCTCTGCCTTCCAAAACAACTTCTTCTTTGGCTGCGTCAACAGCGTCTTTCCAGTCGGCGGGAACGTCAACTTTTTGGAAACCGTCAATACCGCGTTCAATAGCGGCGTGGTTCATGGCAACAATCTTTTCGCCTTTTTTGCCGTAGGATTTGGTAGCGGCGTCTTTCATCAACTGAACAGCTTTGTCAGAGGGAATGATATTGGAAAGGGCGAAGAAAGCAGCCTGCAAAATGGTGTTGGTACGACCGCCCAAGCCCAATTCTTTGGCAATGTGGGTAGCATCAATGGTGTAGAAGTTGATGTTGTTTTTAGCGATATACTGTTTCATTTTGGCAGGGAGGTTGGCGGAAAGTTGGTCAACATCCCAAGAGCAGTTCAGCAGGAAGGTACCGCCTTTTTTCACGTCTTCAACCATGTCATACTTGTCCACGTAAGAGGGGTTGTGACAGGCAACAAAGTCGGCTTGGTTAATGAGGTAGGTGGATTTGATGGGGGTTTTCCCAAAACGCAAGTGAGAAACGGTGATACCGCCGGATTTCTTGGAGTCGTAGGAGAAATACCCTTGAGCATACATATCGGTGTTGTCACCAATAATTTTGATGGAGTTTTTGTTAGCACCAACGGTACCGTCGGAACCCAAGCCCCAGAATTTGCAAGAGGTGGTGCCTGCGGGAGAGGTGTTTACGTTGGCTTTTACTTTCAAGGAAAGTTTGGTTACGTCGTCTTCAATACCAATGGTGAAGCGTTTCTTGGCGCAACGTTCTTTCATGTTATCGTAAACGGCAACGATTTGAGCGGGAGTGGTGTCTTTAGAACCCAAGCCGTAACGACCGCTGAATACGGGAACATCAGCAAATGCGGTATCACGCAAAGCGGCAACAACGTCCAGATACAAGGGTTCACCTAAGGAACCGGGTTCTTTGGTACGGTCCAAAACAGAGATATATTTTACGGTTTTGGGCATAACGGCCAACATGTGTTTTACCGAGAAGGGACGATAGAGGTGAACTTTGATCAAACCAACTTTTTCGCCTTTGGCGTTCAGATAGTTAACGGTTTCTTCAATGGTATCGCAAGCGGAACCCATGGCAATGATAACCTTGGTGGCATCTTTGGCACCAACGTAATTGAACAATTTATATTTGGTACCGATTTTCTTGTTAACGGCTTTCATGTAATCTTCCACAATGCCTACAATGTTATCATAGTAAACGTTGGAAGCTTCGCGAGCTTGGAAGAAAATGTCGGGGTTTTGAGCGGTACCCCGTTGAACGGGATGTTCGGGGTTGAGAGAGCGGCGACGGTAAGCGTCAACAGCATCCCAATCCAGCATTTCACCCAAATCGGCGTAATCCCAGGTTTCAATTTTTTGGATTTCGTGGGAAGTACGGAACCCATCAAAGAAATGAAGAAAGGGAACGCGGCCTTTAATGGCGGCAAGGTGAGCAACAGCACCCAAGTCCATAACTTCTTGGGGGTTGTTGGAGCAAAGCATAGCATACCCGGTTTGACGGCAAGCATAAATATCGGAATGGTCGCCGAAAATGGAAAGGGCATGGCTTGCCAATGCACGGGCGGAAACGTGGATAACGCCGGGGAGCAATTCCCCTGCCATTTTGTACATGTTGGGGATCATCAAAAGAAGACCTTGAGAAGCGGTGTAGGTGGTGGTGAGAGCACCGGCAGCCAAAGAGCCGTGAACCGCACCGGCGGCACCTGCTTCGGATTGCATTTCAGCAACACGAACTTCTTGACCGAACAAGTTTTTGTGGCCGGCAGCGGCCATCTTGTCGGTTTCTTCCGCCATGTTGGAAGAAGGGGTAATGGGATAGATGGCAGCAACGTCGGTAAACGCATAAGAAACGTGCGCTGCGGCGCTGTTACCGTCCATGGTTTTTGTTTTTCTGGACATTTTATATTCTCTCCTTTTAAAAATGAGATTTTCACAACTTACATTGTAGCATTTTTTCTTTCTAATGTAAATAGATAAACACGTTTTTTTGCAAAAAACCAAGGGATTTTTTTGGAAAATAAAATTTTTTAAAAAGTAGTGAGATATTTTGAGGGTTTGTGTGTTTAATAGGGTAGCAGGACTCGAACCCGACGTCTGAATCCGTTGCGAAAGGGTATCTCCAAAAAACCGGCAACGGAATGGGAATGGTGCCAAAAACTGGTGGAAGATGCCGTGAAAACATCACATTATTTCAAAACATCGGTATCGTGAATTTGTGAAAATCTACGAAATCAATCCTTCGGGGTTGCAACAACACCGGAACTATGGTATCATTTGTCCTGTTCTTTGAACAAGAAAGATAGGAGGAAGAGAAGAATGAAAAAATCTGCAATTGTATGTCTTTTGTTGGCTTTTGTTTTGGTGTTCAGCACCTTTGCAATGGCTGATGCTACTTCGAACACCGTTACCGGCACCGATGTTACCGGCACTGACGTAACCGGCACCGACGTTACCGGTACCGACGTTCTGGAATGTGGTGATGTAAACGGCGACAAAAAGGTTGACGCTAAAGATGCTTTGATGATTTTGAAATACGCTGTTGATAAAATTCAACTGACCGAAGTTGAAATCGAAGCCGCTAATGCTTACCAAGACAACAAAATCGATGCCAAAGACGCTTTGTATGTATTGCGTTACGCTGTAGACAAAATCGACAGCCTGCCTTACATCCCTGCAGGTGCTGTGGTTACCGATACCGACGTTACCGGTACTGACGTAACCCCCACCGAAGCATAAGTCTTAACAGACAGACGATTTGAACCGCCAAGGGTACACCTTGGCGGTTTTTCTTGCAAATTTTTAAGAATTTATTGGAATAAAGTAAAAATATTTGCTTTAATTGGTTGCAGTATGGAAAAATTTATGATATAATCACCTTATATTTGTTGAAAGGATGAGTTTCTCTATGAAAAATATCAAACGCGCATTATCTTTACTCTTGGCTGTTGTAGCCATTTGCAGCATGTTGGTTGGTTGCGGTTCCGACAAATGGATCGTTGCCACCGATACCGTGTTCAAACCCTTTGAATATACCGATGCTGAAGGCAACTTCGTTGGTATCGACGTTGAAATTCTGGCTGCTATCGCCGAAGATCAAGGTTTCGAATACGAACTCAAAAGCTTGGGTTGGGATGCTTCCATCGCTGCTTGCCAAGCAAGCCAGGCCGACGCTATGATCGCCGGTGCTTCTATCACCCAAGAACGCAAAGACAGTGGCTGGATCTTCTCTGACGGTTATTACACCTGCACCCAAAGCATGACCGTACATAAAGATTCCGACATTGATGGCTTTGAAGATCTCAAAGGCAAAACCGTTGCTGTTAAAACCGGTACCCAAGGCGCTTCTTATGCTGAAAGCCTGAAAGACCAATACGGTTTCACCATCACTTCTTATGAAGATTCCCCCACCATGTACCAAGCCGTTGAAGGCGGTCAAGCTGTTGCTTGCTTCGAAGATACCCCCATCATGATCACCTCCATCAAAGACGGTAACCTGGCTTTGAAAGTGTTGGAAAATACCGCTAACGAAGGTTCCGATTACGGTTTGGCTATTTTCGACAGCAACAACCAAGAATTCTTGGATATGTTCAATGCCGGCTTGAAAAACATCAAAGCCAACGGCAAATACGACGAAATCATTAACAAATATCTTGGCTAATTCCTTTTTCCGGGTAAAAGGCACCAAAGGGTGCCTTTTACTTTGAGAAACTGCAAGTAGGTGTAAAATTCCATGATAGATATTTTGGTAAAATACGGTGAACTGCTGCTGAAAGCAATGGGTCAAACCTTGCTGATGGCATTGTGCGGTTTGTTTTTTGCCTGTATTCTGGGTCTGATCTTCGGCATTATGAGCGTGCTCAAAAACAAAGTGTGCAATATCATTGCACAAATCTTTGTTGACGTGATTCGCGGTGTGCCCATGATCGTTCTGGCATATTTTGTATTTTTCGGCATTCCCTATGCTCTGAAAAGCTTTTTCGACATTCGGGTATCCTTCACTGCGTTGGTGGCGGGGACCATTTGTCTGGCGCTGAACTGTGGGGCTTATATGTCCGAAATTATCCGTGCAGGGATCCAATCTGTAGATAAAGGGCAAATGGAAGCCGCCCGAAGCCTTGGTCTTCCTTATTGGAAGGCAATGGCAAAGGTGGTTTTGCCTCAGGCTATTCGTACCATGATTCCCAGTATTATCAATCAGTTCATCATTACCTTAAAAGATACCTCCATTCTTTCGGTTATCGGGTTCCCGGAACTTGTAAACACCGCAAAGAATGTGATTGCCATCGAATTTAAATCCTTCCAGGTGTGGATCATTGTTGGTGCGATGTATTTGGTCATCATCACCATCTTGTCCAAACTTGCCAAAATGCTTGAAAGGAGATTGAATTGTGGCCGTTAATAGAGAGAATGTAAAAATCCACGTGGTGGATCTGAAAAAAAGTTTCGATGACCTGGATGTGCTCAACGGCATCACCGAAGATGTCTACGAAGGGGAAGTTGTTGTTGTCATCGGGCCTTCGGGCAGCGGGAAATCCACCTTCTTGCGGTGCCTGAACCGATTGGAAGAATTTCAGTCGGGAACGGTAATTGTTGACGGATTTGAAATTTCGGATAAAAAAATCAATATCAATAACGTGCGGGAAAACATCGGTATGGTGTTTCAACAGTTTAACCTGTTCCCTCACATGACCGTTCTGGAAAATATCACCATGGCGCCCACCGAACTGAAAAAAATGATCAAGGAAGACGCTAAAAAACGGGCGTTGGAATTGTTGGAACGGGTTGGCTTGTCGGACAAAGCCGAGGCTTACCCCAAACAACTTTCCGGGGGTCAGCAACAACGGGTTGCCATTGCCAGAGCCTTGGCAATGA
Organism: Acutalibacteraceae bacterium; assembly: GCA_045593325.1. Classification (GTDB taxonomy): domain Bacteria; phylum Bacillota; class Clostridia; order Oscillospirales; family Acutalibacteraceae; genus UMGS1484. The sequence goes on from JAZNWL010000074.1 coordinate 16,218, forward strand.
ACCCTGATATTATGCTGTTTGACGAACCCACTTCTGCCCTTGACCCTGAAATGGTTGGGGAAGTGCTGGCGGTTATGAAAGAATTGGCTCGCCAGGGGATGACCATGGTTGTGGTAACCCACGAAATGGGCTTTGCCCGTGACGTGGCTGACCGTGTGATTTTCATGGCAGACGGCGTGATTGTGGAACAAGGAACCCCGGAAGAAATTTTCACAAATCCTAAAGAAGAACGGACCAAGGAATTTCTTAATTGCGTGCTTTAAAAGACTTACGATAACGGCACAGAAAAATTATAATTGTTTGTTGTGGTGCTATACATAAAAAAGCAGACTGGAAAACAGTCTGCTTTTTTGTATTTATTTTACTTTTAGAAGAATATCATAATCGGTGTTTAATATTTTTCGCAGGGCAATGAGTTCATCGGGATACAAATGCCGTTGTCCCACTTCTATTTTGGCAAGGGCACTACGGGTGATATCGCAACCTTCTACCTGAAGTTTTGCTGAAAGCATTTCTTGGGTCAAATCTGCTTGTATCCGTAATTGTTTGACATTTTCGCCGATTCTCTTTTCAATAGCAGGGTTCATATTTGTTTCCCCTTTCTGCTCTTATATAAGAACAAAATAGTTTGATTTTATTGTAGGGGAATGATATAATTTTTATGCACCTATACAGGTGCAAATATAAAAAGATAAGGGTTAAATATGATCGTTACTTGTTCATCCTAAAAGGGCGATTACAGAGCGCAATCGTTGGATGATAGACAGAGCGGATATTGTTGTTACATACATATTGAAATCGTCCGGTGGGGCGGCTTGTGCCCGAGATTACGCTTTGAAAAAGAACAAAAAAATAATTGATCTTGTTTCTAAAATTGAAAAGGCAGATGTTTCGTTATAGAGAAGATCTGGGTTTTTTGTATTTAGTTCAAAATAGCGATTGCCAGGTTGAGATAAGCGGCGAAGGTGACCCAAAGAAGATAGGGAATCAAAAGATACGCGGCGGGTTTGGATACCTTGGCAAATTGTATGATGGTTGCCAGAATCAACACCCAAAGAACCAGCAACCATACAAAGGAAAAGCCGTACAGTTGAAAATTGAAGAACCATACGGACCAAAAGAAGTTGAACACCAGTTGTAACCCGTATAAGATCAATCCCTTGGGCGCCTGAGTGATAGGGGGCATTGCCATAATATACAGGTAGGAAGCGATTCCCATCAGGGTGAAAAGAATGGTCCACACCACAGGGAATAGCCAGCCCGGGGGAGATAAAGGCGGTTTGGCGATGGTTTCAAACATTGCCATGCTGTCGTTGGTAACCCATGCCGAGATGCCTCCAACTGCCAGGGGAATGGCGATACAAATCGCCAGAAGAATCCATTTGCCTTTCATAAAAAATCACCTCTGTATAAACAGTATAGTTCACACAGAGGGAATTTATGCATTTTAAACTTTGACAGTTTCCTTTTCGGGGGTGTTTGCGGTGGGCATATTTACACCTTGGGGCACTAAAAAAGAAACGGCCCGGGGTTTCACGGTAAAGGTGATTTTTTCTTTGAAAATGACCTCT
>JAZNWL010000075.1:0-11871 GCA_045593325.1 Acutalibacteraceae bacterium
TTTTTGAAAGGAGTTTTCGAAATGAGAACCATCAATGTTACAGATATTACACTGAAAAAACTTTCAGAGGATCGTGCGATTTCGCTACTCTTCCGTGAAAAATCTGCCATTGCCAATTGTGCAGACAGACTTGGTGCAAATGCCGTAGAATTGCCTGCCATTAAAAATATTCGAGAAGATACCATTATTTATAAAACAATCGCCCAAAATGTGCAAAACGCAGTTTTGGCGATTCCTGTTGGTTTTAACAAAGAAGATATTGCATCCGTATGGGAATGTATTAAGGATGCGAAGAAACCTCGTCTTCAGGTTGAACTTCCTGTTTCAACTATTCAAATGGAATATACCTACCATGTTAAACAGGCAGTTATGTTGGAAAAAATTGCAGAGCTGGTAAAAGAAGCAAAAACATATTGTGATGATGTTGAGTTTTCTGCACTGGATGCAACAAGAGCGGATGCTGACTTCCTTGTTTCTGCTGCAAAAGAAGCACAGGCAAACGGTGCCAATATGATTACGCTTTGCGACAATGCCGGCATGTCGACTCCTGTAGAAATTGCCCGGTTGGTTGCAATGACAAAAGAAGCTGTGAACGTGCCTGTATATGTTCAGGTTTCGGATCGTATCAATATGGGTGTTGCATCGGCTTTTTCTGCCATTGAAAAGGGTGCAGACGGAATTAAATGTGCTATGGCCGGTAAAGACGTTCTTTTGACCGGTGAATTTTCTGATGCTATTGCCGTTTGCGGTACCCAGATCGAAGCGGTAATTGAAATGAATACCACCAAAATTCATGCTAGCATTGATGATATGTTGGCAAATATCAATCATGAAAGCTACGAAAATGTAAATAGCGTTAGTGACAAGAAAAAGATTTTGCTGGATACCAACTCTTCTATGGCACAGGTTGCCAACGCCGCTGAACTTCTTGGTTATGACCTGTCTGATTCTGATATTGGGAATGTATATAAAGCACTGATGCACGTATGCGAAAAGAAGAGTGGGGTAGGGGCAAAAGAATTAGAAGCAGTGATTGCAAGTTCTGCTATGCAAGCACCTTCAACCTATCACTTTCAGACCTATACAACAACTTGCAGTAACGTTGCTAACTCTATGTCTCAGGTTGTACTGATATGTAACGATGAGGTGATATGCGGTGTGAGCAATGGTGACGGCCCTATTGATTCGGCATTTCGTGCCATCGAACAGTGTATTGGTCATCATTATGAACTGGATGATTTTCAGGTTCAATCGGTAACTGAAGGAAAAGAAGCATTAGGTTCAGCTCTTGTGAGACTTCGCAACAACGGAAAACTTTATTCGGGTAATGGAACTTCAACCGATATTGTTGCTGCCAGCATCAGAGCATATATCAATGCCCTTAACAAGATTGTTTTTGAGGAGGCATAATATGAAAATTGTATTTTCCACCAAGAACGTGAGCCGCGGCTCCTTTCTTGATACATGTCGTTATGCCTTTGACTATGGATTTGAAGGCTTTGAAATATACGATGCCATAAAAGAGAGAGCTTCTCATTATGACAGTATATTAAGACGTGATCGCATTGCTGACGCAAAAAGAAAGCTGGTAAACAGAAATCTTGCTGTTTCTGCCCTACGTATGTCCGATAGCATTGACAACCAAAATACCACGGCGGATTTAGTTGTAAAATATGTGGATATGGCCGCTTCTGCCGGAATTGAAAATGTGATTGTGCGCATTGACCAACAAGTTTCTTTTGATGTTTTGGACGAAAAACTTTCCGTTGCAGTTAGCAGAGCAGAAAACACCGATGTAAATATTCTGCTTGAAACGGTTGGCGTTTTGGCCAATACAGAAAATGTAATCGACATCATTAATCATTTTTCTTCTGCCGCAATCGGTGCTTCCTGGAATGTCAGAGGAACTTATTTTGATGCCGGAGAGTCAGCAGAGACCACCATCAAATCATTAGGTGCTTATATTAAATACGTTCGTCTTGGTGATATGAAGGACGGTCATGCCGTTTTGATCGGTGAAGGGGAGCTGGATGTTGCCAAGTTAATTGGTGCCCTTTCTTCTTTGAATTATGACGGGTATATTTGTGCGGCGTGGAATGATGAAATCAATGATGCTGATATCGTTCTTACCCACTTTGCTAATTATATTTCACAACTGAATCGCGAGAAAAAATCTTATGATAAAGCATACTACAACAGAGATAAGTCGGGCACGTTTGTTTGGAAAAAATTCGACGTTATCGACGCTACCTTTTCTGATGTGCTTGATACAATGGTAGAAAATTACCCTGACCAGTATGCCTTTAAATATCCTACTCTTGACTACACAAGAACTTATGAGCAGTTCAGACGTGATGTGGATGAATGTGCTGCTGCACTGATCGCATCTGGGGTAAAAGCAGGGGACCACGTAGCAATCTGGGCAACCAACGTGCCCCAGTGGTTTATCACTTTCTGGGCGACCACTAAAATCGGTGCGGTTTTGGTTACGGTTAATACCGCGTACAAAATTCACGAAATTGAATATTTGTTAAAACAGTCTGACACCCATACCCTTGTTATGATCGAATATTGCAAGGATATTAACTACAAGGAAATTATTCAGGAACTGTGTCCTGAACTGGAAAATCTCGAACCCGGGAAACCCTTGTATTCCAAAAATCTTCCCTTCCTGAGAAACGTTGTTACGGTAGGATTTTCCATGCCGGGTTGTCTGACTTGGGAACAGATGCTTTCTCGTTCATCTCTTGTTCCTCGGGAAGAGGTTAGAAGACGTGCATCGCTGGTTAAGCCCAACGATGTTTGCAATATGCAATACACTTCAGGAACAACAGGATTCCCCAAAGGTGTTATGCTTACCCATCGAAATATTGTGAACAATGGTAAAACGATTGGTGACCGTATGGATTTATCCACTGCCGACCGTATGATGATTCAGGTTCCTATGTTCCATTGTTTTGGCATGGTGCTTTCTATGACTTCTATGATGACACATGGCGGCACACTTTGTCCTATTCCGTATTTTTCACCCAAGTCCTCTCTGGCTTGTGTGAATGACGAGAAAATCACTTGTTTCAACGGTGTTCCCACAATGTTTATTGCTATGTTCAATCATCCTGATTTTGAAAAAACCGATTTTTCTTATATGCGTACCGGGATTATGGCTGGCGCTAACTGTCCTGCAGATTTGATGCGTCGTGCCTCTGTTGAGATGAATATGAGAGAAATCATTTCGGTTTACGGTCAGACAGAAGCATCCCCCGGATGTACAATGGGTGAAGTAAATGAAGATCTGGATCACCGTGTGGAAACCGTGGGAACTGCATTCCCGGGTGTTGAGTGCAAGATTATCGATCCCGAAACAGGGAATGAGCTTCCCGACGGTGAAAGCGGTGAGTTTGTGGCACGTGGCTTTAACATTATGAAAGGCTATTATAAAATGCCCGAAGCCACCATGCAGGCAATCGATAGTGAAGGTTGGCTCCATTCAGGTGACATTTGCATGAGAACACCTGACGGATATTATAAAGTAACCGGTAGATTGAAAGATATGATTATCCGCGGCGGTGAAAACCTGTATCCGCGGGAAATCGAGGAATTTTATCTGACCAATCCCAAGGTTCGGGATGTTCAGGTGGTTGGTGTTCCCGATGAACGATATGGTGAAGAATGTTGCGCATGGGTGATTTTGCACAAGGGAGAAGTCACTGATGAAAATGAAATGAAAGAATTTGGCTACGCTTCTATTGCAAGACATAAGGTGCCGAGATATTTCATTTTTACGGAGGAATTCCCCATGAATGCAGCCGGTAAAATTTTGAAATATAAAATGCGTGATGAATCGGTTGAACTGTTGGGATTGAAAAAGCAATAATATCCAATAAAGAAGCCCTTTTCTTTTGTGATTTCCGGTATTATAGGGATTGACAAAATACAAGGACTGTGATAGAATCATTTAGACAGATAGAGGCGCACTGTACAATCAGTACCTTTGGTGAAATAACTCTCCGCAGAGTGTTGCCAAAGAGAAAGGTGTAAGTGCCGAAGACAGTTTTTTTGCGGGGAACTGATCTGGCAAAAGAAAATAAGATTTCTTTTGTTGTCGCAATATTTGCGGAGGGCTATCGAACCAAGAATTACGGGCTGTTTGGCAGTCTGTTGTGTTGGACTACCGGAGCAACCGCTGTTTTGAAACGGTTGCTCCTTTATTTTTTCATTTGGAAAAGGATGGTTAACTATGATTTTTGAAGGTGCAGCAACAGCATTGATTACCCCCATGAAAGGGATGAAAGTAGACTACGATAAATTGGGTGAATTGATTGATTGGCAAATTGACCAGGGGATTGATGCTCTTGTTATTTGCGGTACCACCGGGGAAGGGTCTACGCTTTCTGATGAAGAACACCGTGAAGTGTTAAAATATTCTGTGGATCGCATTGCAGGCAGAGTTCCTATGATTGCAGGGACCGGGTCCAATGATACCGCTTATGCCATTGAATTGACTAAATATGCCTGTGAAATCGGCTGTGACGCCATGTTGGTGGTTACCCCTTATTACAACAAGGCTACCCAAAAGGGCTTGATTCAAACCTTTACTGCCATTGCAGATGCCAGCACAAAACCTGTGATTTTGTATAACGTTCCATCCCGTACCGGCTGTAATCTTTTGCCTGCTACTTGTGCTGTTCTTGCCAAACATCCCAACATTGTTGCTGTGAAAGAAGCAAGCGGCAATATTTCTCAAGTTGCTGAAACCATTGCTCTTTGCGGCGATGATCTGGATGTCTATTCCGGTAATGACGATCAAATTGTTCCCATTCTGTCTTTGGGCGGTAAAGGTGTTATTTCGGTGCTTTCCAACTGTATGCCAAAAGAAACTTCCTTAATGTGTAAAAAATTCTTGGAAGGGGACGTAAAGGGCAGTGCAAAAATGCAACTTGATTTGTTACCCTTTATTAACGCTTTGTTCTGTGAAGTAAATCCCATTCCTGTGAAAGCAGCGATGGAAGCTATGGGTTTCTGCGGCAGTGATATCCGCTTGCCTTTAACCCCCATGGAAGATGCCAACAGAGAAAAAATGCTTTCTCTCATGAAGGGCTTAAATTTAATCTAAAGGACTTTTTTCGATGATTTGCGATAATATTACTATTTCTGATAACGGACATTTGTGCTTTGCCCAGCAAGATACCGTAGCGTTGGCTCGGCAATTTGGTACACCCTTGTATTTAATGGATGATGCCCGTATTCGCTATAATTGCCGTCGGTATTTAACCGCTATGAAAGAGTGTTTCGGTGAAACTTCTCGGGTCATCTATGCCGGGAAAGCCGCTTCTTTTAAAGAAATGTATCGTATCATGAAAGAGGAAGGCATGTGGGTGGATTCCGTTTCGGTTGGAGAAATCTTCACTGCCGTTTCCGCTGGATTTCCTGTGGAAAACATCTGCTTTCATGGTAATAATAAAACCGATAGCGATCTTGCCTTTGCCTTGGAGCAGGGTGTGGGCACTATTGTTATTGACAATACCGACGAACTTTTGGCTTTAAACGCCATTGCCCAAGAGTTTCATAAAAAGCAGTCGGTTTTACTTCGGTTGACTCCTGGGATTGACACTCACACCTACGAGGCAGTGTCTACCGGCAAGGTAGACTCAAAATTTGGTTTTGCTATTGAAACCGGTGCCGCGGAAGTAGTTACAAAACTTGCTCTGTCTTTAGAGAATATTGAGCTCTTGGGTTTTCATTGTCACGTTGGTTCTCAGGTGTTTGATTCTGATTCGTTTGTTTTCAGTGCCACCATTATGCTGGAATATATCCGTCGCATGAAAGATACCTATAACTATGTTGCCAAGGTTTTGGATTTAGGCGGCGGTTACGGTGTACGTTACGTGGAAAATGACCCCGATATGGATATTTACTCCAATATCCGTCGTGTTGCCGATCATATTTCAGAAACCTGCAAAGCCTTTGGCATTTCTCAGCCTGCCATCTGGATGGAACCCGGTCGCAGTATTGTTGCCGATGCTGGTATGACCCTTTATACAGTTGGTACGGTAAAGGAAATTGAAGGCTATAAAAATTACGTTGCTGTAGACGGCGGCATGACCGACAACCCTCGTTTTGCTTTGTATGGTTCCGAATATACCTTAATGATTGCCAATAAAGCAAAAGAAGCGGCTGATTATCAGTGTTCTGTGGTTGGTCGTTGTTGTGAAAGCGGAGATATTATTCAGGAGAACGTTTCTTTGCCTGCAAGTGTTACCAAAGGCGATGTCCTTGCCGTTTGTACCACAGGGGCATACAATTACTCTATGTCTTCCAATTATAACCGCTTTTTAAAACCTCCCGTGGTGATGATCAAAGACGGGCAGACCAAAGTTGTGGTTCAAAGAGAAACTCTGGAAGATATTACTAGATACGATGTATAACATCCGAAAGGAAGATAATGATGGATCAAAAAATCGGTACAGTTTGTGTACAAGGGGGCTATACACCCGGTAATGGTGAACCCCGTCAAATTCCTATTATTCAAAGTACAACCTTCAAATACGAAACCAGTGAAGACATGGGTAAATTGTTTGATCTGGAAGCCAGTGGGTATTTTTATTCCCGTTTGCAAAATCCAACCTGTGATACGGTTGCTAATAAAATCTGTCAATTAGAAGGCGGTACTGCCGCCATGTTGACTTCTTCCGGTCAAGCGGCGAACTTCTTCGCGATTTTTAATATCGCTTCTGCCGGGGATCATGTGGTTGCCTCCTCCACTATTTATGGTGGCACATACAATTTGTTTTCCGTTACCATGAAACGTATGGGAATTGATTTTACCTTTGTAAAACCAGACGCTTCTGAAGAAGAACTGCGTAACGCCTTTCAACCCAATACCAAAGCCTTATTTGGGGAAACCATTGCTAATCCAGCATTGAACGTATTGGATATTGAAAAATTCGCAAAAATTGCTAAAGAACAGGGAGTTCCCTTGATCATCGATAATACCTTTGCCACTCCCGTGAATTGCCGGCCTTTTGAATGGGGCGCCAATATTGTTACCCATTCCACCACCAAATATATGGACGGTCACGGTGGGGCTGTTGGTGGTTGCATCGTGGATTCCGGTACCTTCGACTGGACCAAATATCCCGATAAATTCCCCGGTCTTTGTACTCCCGATGATAGTTATCATGGGGTAACCTATACTGAACGTTTCGGCTTGGCTGGGGCTTATATCACCAAAGCTACTGCACAGTTGATGCGTGATTTTGGTTGTGTGCAATCTCCTCAAAGTGCCTTCCTTTTGAATTTAGGCCTTGAAAGTTTACACGTTCGTATGAAAAAACACTGTGAAAACGGCTTGGCTGTAGCATCCTTTTTAAAACAGCATAACAAAATTGCCTGGGTAAAATATGCCGGGTTAAAAGAGGATGCCGATTATGAATTGGCACAAAAATATTGCCCCAACGGCACCTGCGGTGTGGTTAGTTTCGGCGTAAAAGGCGGTAGAAAAGCTGCTGAAACCTTTATGAAACATCTGAAGGTTGCCGCTATTGAAACCCACGTTGCCGATGCCAGAACCTGTTGTTTGCATCCTGCCAGTGCAACTCACCGTCAAATGTCGGAAGAAGAATTGATCAAAGCAGGCGTACCTTCTGATCTGGTTCGTTATTCCTGTGGTATTGAAGATGCCGACGATTTGATCGCTGATATTGCCAATGCTTTAGAATCTGTATAATCCCAATTAAAGGAGAAATCCTACATGCCCATAAAAATCCCCAATGAATTGCCTGCGACCAAGGTGTTAACCGACGAAAATATCTTTGTTATGACAGAAACCCGTGCTATGACACAAGATATTCGTCCTTTGAAGATTTTGCTTCTCAATTTAATGCCCACAAAAATTGATACCGAAACCCAACTGTCCCGACTGTTGGGAAATACTCCTTTGCAGGTGGAATTGGAATTGATTCACACCAGCACCCATAAATCCAAGAACACGTCACAGGATCATTTATTGGCATTTTACAAGACCTTCGATGACGTGAAACATCGCTATTTTGACGGTATGATCATTACCGGTGCACCGGTGGAGTTGATGGAGTTTGAGGAAGTTACCTATTGGGATGAATTGTGTGAAATCATGGAATGGTCCAAAACCCATGTTCACAGCACCTTTCATATTTGCTGGGGAGCACAAGCAGGGCTTTATTACCATTTTGGTGTTCCCAAAAAACCGTTGCCTCAAAAAATGTTCGGTATTTTTCCTCATACTGCTGATTATAAGCGTTCCATTTTGTTGCGGGGTTTTGACGATGTTTTCATGGTTCCTCATTCTCGTCATACCACTGTGGAACGGGAAGATATTGAAAAAGTTCCTGAGCTGAAGATCCTGGCATCTTCCGAAATGGCGGGCATTTATGCTATTTCCACTGAAAATGGCAAGCAAATTTTTATTACCGGTCATTCGGAATATGACGGCGGTACGCTGAAAAAGGAATATGACCGTGACGTTAATTTAGGAAAAGCGATTCAGGTACCCTATAATTATTTCCCTGATGACGACCCAACCAAAGAGCCGATGGTAACCTGGCGTTCTCATGCCAATTTACTCTATTCCAACTGGCTAAACTATTTTGTTTATCAAACCACGCCGTATAATCTGGATGAGTTGCAAGATTCTCAGAAAGGGGAGTAACCCATGCGTGTTGTTGTAAAAGTAGGGACCTCGACCCTGGCTTATCAAAACGGAAACCTAAATATTCGTAGGGTAGAATGCCTATGCAAGGTGTTAAGCGATATTAAAAACGCAGGAAATGAAGTGATTTTCGTTTCTTCCGGTGCTATTGGTATGGGCATTGGAAAGCTGATGTTAAAAGAACGGGGTACCGATATCCCCACCCATCAGGCTGCGGCGGCAGTTGGTCAATGTGAATTGATGTATACCTATGACCGATTGTTTTCTCAATATAATCATACTATCGCCCAGATTTTACTTACCGGCTCGGATATCCACGATGACGTTCGGTTGAATAACTTTAAAAACACCATGTATCGTTTATTGGAATTGCAAGTGATTCCCATTATCAATGAAAACGATACCATTGTTACCGACGAAATTTGCATTGGTGACAATGATACCTTGTCTGCCGTTGTTGCTTCGGTTATGGAAGCTGATTTGTTGATCTTGCTTTCGGATATCAACGGATTATATACCGCTGACCCCCATACTGATCCTTCTGCTACTTTAATTCCTGTGGTGGAAAGCCTGGATGACCGCATTATGGCTTTTGGCGGAAGAAGTGGTTCTTCTTTGGGCACAGGTGGGATGGCAACCAAATTGCAAGCCGCAAAAATGGCAACTGCTGTTGGTTGTGATATGGTTATTGCCAATGGTGAAAATCCTGAAGTGTTATATGACATTTTAGAGGGAAAACGTCTTGGTACTCGTTTTTTGGGTAAAAAGGAGAATGTGTAGTGACTACGCAAGAAATTTTATTAAAGGCATGTGAAGCCAAGAAGTCTTTGGGGTTGTTGTCCTCTTCTCAAAAGAAACGTGCTCTGCTTTCTATGGCAAACGCCATTGAAGAAGAAAAAGAAACCATTTTACAAGCCAATCAATGGGATATTGATGCTGCTACAGGTATCCTTTCGGCGGCAATGATTGACCGTTTAACCTTGACCGAATCCCGGCTTCAAGGAATGATTGAAAGTATCCATATTATCGCTGACCAACCCGACCCGGTTGGTCACGTGCTTTCAAGGGACGTTCGCCCCAATGGTTTGGTAATTGAAAAAAAAGCCGTTCCTTTTGGGGTTGTCGGCATGATTTATGAAAGCCGACCCAACGTGACTTCAGATGCCGCCGCCTTAGCGTTTGCCAGTGGTAATGTTTGTGTGTTGCGGGGTGGGAAAGAGGCTTTTCATTCTTCCAATGCCATTGCCAATGCCATGCGTAAGGGCTTGGAACAAGAAGGCCTTTCTTCTGATTATGTTCAGTTGATTCAGGATACCAGCCGTCAAAGTGCGGCAGAACTCATGTCGGCAGTGGGAAAAATTGATTTGCTGATTCCCCGCGGCGGGAAGGCTTTGATAGAACGTTGCGTTTCCGAAGCCAAAGTACCCTGCATCCAAACAGGAACAGGGATTTGCCATATTTACGTAGACAAAGATGCTGATCTTGAAAAAGCCCTTGCCATCGTCAACAATGCAAAAACCAGCCGTCCCTCGGTTTGCAACGCGGCAGAAGTCTGCCTGGTTCATAAGGATGTTGCAAGTGTCTTTTTACCCGAATTGAAAAAAGTTCTTGTAGACGATAGAATTGAAAACGGCCAACAACCGGTTACCTTACGTCTGGATGACATGGCACAAGGTATCATTCCCGGGGAACCTGCCGGTGAGTTGGATTTTGACACTGAATTTTTAGATTACATTCTGGCCGTAAAAGTGGTTGCTGATGTACAAGAAGCGGTGGATCATATTGCCCTTCATTCTACAGGACACAGTGAGTCTATCGTTTCTGAAAACAATGCCGCAGTTTCCGCTTTTGTAAATCAGGTGGACAGTTCCGCCATTTATGTAAATGCCTCCACCAGATTTACCGATGGCGGTGAATTTGGATTCGGCGGTGAAATTGGTATTTCCACCCAACGGTTACATGCTCGTGGTCCCATCGGTTTGAAAGAATTAACCACCTATAAATATGTAATTACAGGGAACGGTCAGATTCGTTAAGGAGAGTTTGTCATGAGTTTACAATGCGGATTTATCGGTTGTGGAAATATGGGTGGTGCTTTGGCTATTGCTGTTGCCAAAGGAAACCCCGACGTTGCGTTGTTTTTATCTGATTTTGATCAGGAAAAAGCAAATGCTATGGCGAAGCAGGTAAAAGGCACGGTTGCTACGTCCCAATGGATCGTTGAACATTGTGATGTGATTTTTATTGGTGTAAAACCCCAGGGAATCAACGCTTTATTTGCGGAAATTGCACCTTTGTTGCAACAACGAACTGCTTTGCCTACGTTAGTTTCTATGGCGGCAGGGGTTTCGGTTGCTACGATAGAAAAACTTGCCGGTGTTGTGTTGCCTGTTGTGAGAATTATGCCAAACACCCCCGTAAAACTGGGTTTGGGAATGATTGAAGTTTGCCATAACGAACAAACTTCGAAAAATCAACTGGAGTTTGTTTTGTCGTTGTTAGAACAAGCAGGGAAGTTGGACGTTATTTCGGAAGATTTAATTGATGCCGCCAGTGCTATTGCCGGTTCGGGTCCTGCCTTTGTTTATTTATTTGCAGAACTTTTGGCTGAAGGAGCCAAAGAATGTGGTATCCCTTTGGAAAAAGGCATTGAATATGCTGCTCAAACTTTGTTAGGATCTGCTGCAATGATGCTGGAAGGGGAGAAGTCCCCAAAAGATTTGCGGATTGCTGTTTGCAGTCCCGGCGGCAGTACGTTGGCTGGGTTAACAGCCCTGGAAACCGATGAGTTTTCTGCGGCGGTTAAAGACGGGGTTATTCGGGCATATCACCGTTCTAAGGAATTAGGAAAGATATAGAATACTACGGGATGATATTGAAATAGTCAATAGTTAGCAGACGCAAAAAAAACGATTAAACTGCCAGTTCGTTTCTGTATTGGACTGGCGGTTTTCTTTTTAGTTTGCGAACGGGTCTTATGTAATTAAAATAGTAAATTGTATCAGCAACAACTTTGTGTATGTCATCACATAATTCCGTTACCGAGTGGTGTTCACTTTCTCGTTCCAATCTTCTTAATGCTTCGCCTGCTAAAACACGCTTTACCGGTGCTGATTTTTCTTCTTTGCTATGACCTATATTTGTTCCACCTTTTGGTCTTTCCATCTTTTTCAGCTCCTTTTCTT
>JAZNWL010000076.1:0-23759 GCA_045593325.1 Acutalibacteraceae bacterium
TCTTCAGCGGCAATTTCGCCTCTTTCTATCGCTTCCATTCTTTTCTCAGCCAATTTCATTAAATCACTTGCTCTATATTTGCTTAATTCCTTAACAAATTTTTTCATTTTAGGATTTTGTAGTAACTCTTCTAAATAGTCCTTTTCTGCATCTAAAAAAATATCTCTTTTTCTTGAAATTTCATAATTTTTATTGTTATCTTTCATGAACGAACTGTAAATTCATATGAAAAAAACTTTAAATTCCCCATGATGTGTGGTATAATAATCAAGTAATCAAATGTGAGGAAGGAGGAGCAAAAGACTATGGACCGCTTTCAACTGGTATCACCCTTTCAACCTACCGGCGACCAGCCTGAAGCCATTGAAAAACTTTCTAAAGGGATTCAAAACGGATTGAAAGAACAGGTTCTTCTGGGTGTTACCGGCTCGGGGAAAACCTTTACCATGGCAAACATTATTGCCAACGTGAACAAACCCACCTTGGTTCTTGCACACAACAAAACCCTGGCGGCTCAACTTTGCTCCGAATTCAAAGAGTTTTTCCCCAATAATGCAGTAGAATATTTTGTTTCCTACTATGACTACTATCAACCGGAAGCATACATTCCCGGTACCGACACCTACATTGAAAAGGATTCTGCCATCAACGATGAAATCGACAAACTGCGACATTCTGCCACGTCGTCTTTGAGTGAGAGGCGGGATGTAATCATCGTTGCCAGCGTTTCCTGCATTTACACCTTGGGTAACCCCATTGACTACCGTAATATGGTGATTTCTCTGCGCACAGGCATGGAGAAAGAACGGGACGCTTTGATTCGAAAATTGGTGGATATTCAATATGAACGCAACGACATTGCCTTTACCCGCAACAAATTTCGGGTAAGGGGAGATATTGTTGAAATTTTTCCTGCCTATTCGGGAGATAAAGCCATTCGTGTAGAATTTTTTGGAGACGAAATCGACCGAATTTGTGAAATGAATCCCTTAACGGGTGACGTTCTATCGGTTGTGAGCCACGTTGCTATTTATCCCGCTTCCCATTACGTCATCAGTCCTGATAAACTGGAACCCGCTTTGGAAGAAATTCGTTTGGAAATGGAAGAACGTGCTGCCTGGTTTAAAGCAAACGGAAAACTCATTGAAGCCCAACGGATTCGTCAGCGAACCGAATATGATATTGAAATGTTACGGGAAATCGGAGTTTGCAAAGGCATTGAAAACTATTCTCGTGTTATGTCTGGGCGACCGAAAGGAAGCAAACCTTTCACCTTGTTGGATTATTTTCCGGACGACTATATAATGTTTGTGGACGAATCCCACGTAACTTTGCCACAGGTTCGGGGGATGTTTGGCGGAGATTACGCACGTAAAAGAAATCTGGTGGATTATGGATTCCGTTTACCCTCCGCCTTTGATAACCGCCCCTTGAATTTCGATGAATATTACAACCATATTAATCAAGTAGTTTTTGTTAGTGCTACTCCCGGGGAATTGGAACTTTCCAAAGACCCTGATCCTGCAGAACAGATTATTCGCCCCACCGGGCTGTTGGATCCCGAAATCGTTGTAAAGCCTACAGAAGGGCAAATTGATGATCTATACAGTGAAATTACTCAGCGTACCAAAGCAGGAGAAAAGGTATTGGTTACAACGTTAACCAAGAAAATGGCCGAAGATCTAACCGATTATCTTTCCAACCTGAATGTGAAAGTACGATATATGCATCATGATATCGATACTATGGAGCGTATGGAGATCGTTCGTGATTTGCGTTTGGGTGAATTCGATGTTTTGGTTGGCATCAATCTGCTGCGGGAAGGGTTAGACATTCCCGAAGTATCTTTAGTAGCAATTTTAGATGCGGACAAAGAAGGTTTTTTGCGCAGTGCCACTTCTTTGATTCAAACCATTGGTCGTGCCGCAAGAAATGCCAATGGACAGGTCATTATGTATGCTGATTTTGTTACTCCCTCTATGGAAAAAGCCATTACCGAAACCCATCGACGGAGAACCATACAACAGGAATATAATCAAAAACACGGCATCACACCAAAGACCATACAAAAAGATGTTCGCGAAATCTTGGAAATCTCAACAGGAGAAAAACCAAAAGCCAAAGGCTCTTATGCACGGTTGCCAAAGAAAGAACGGGAACTGCTGATTCAAAAACTGGAAAAAGAAATGAAAGCAGCTGCCAAACTTTTGGAATTCGAACACGCCGCCTATTTGCGGGATGAGATTGCAAAACTTAAAGGAGAAGCATAAATATATGGCAAATGATAAAATTGTGATCAAAGGCGCAAGAGAGAATAATTTGAAGAACGTGGATTTAACCATCCCCAGAGATAAACTGGTGGTTTTCACCGGTGTTTCCGGTTCGGGGAAATCTTCTTTGGCCTTTGATACTTTATATGCGGAAGGGCAGCGCCGTTACATGGAATCGCTATCTTCCTATGCGCGGCAATTTTTAGGACAAATGGAAAAACCTGAAGTAGACAGCATTGAGGGGCTTTCTCCTGCCATTTCCATTGACCAGAAAACCACATCCAAAAATCCTCGTTCCACCGTGGGTACTGTAACAGAAATTTATGACTATTTACGTCTGTTATATGCCCGTATCGGGATTCCTCATTGCCCTGTTTGCGGACGGGAGATCTCTCAGCAAACCGTAGACCAGATGGTTGACAAGGTGTTAAGTTACCCTGAAGGGACAAAAATTCAAATTCTGGCACCTGTTGTTCGCGGCAGAAAAGGGGAACACAAAAAGGAACTGGAATCAGCCAAAAAGAGTGGCTTTGCCCGGGTTCGGGTGGACGGTAACATTTATGACCTGTCAGAAGATATCCCTTTAAAAAAGAATTTCAAGCACTCTATTGAGATTATTGTTGACCGTTTGGTGGTAAAACCTGAAATTAAAAGCCGTTTGACCGATTCGGTGGAAACAGCACTGTCCACAGCAGAAGGACAAATGATCGTGGACGTTATCGGTGGGGAAGAGGAGTTGTTCTGCCAGGACTATGCCTGTCCTGAACATGGCATCAGCATTGATGAACTAACCCCCCGCATGTTCTCCTTTAACAGCCCCTTCGGGGCTTGTCCCAAATGCGATGGTTTAGGTAGTTTTAAAAAGATCGACCCCGATGCCATTGCTCCCAACCGTTTGCTTTCCATTAACCAGGGGGCAATCAAAGCCAGCGGTTGGAATATCAATGGTGCCTTTGGCGCTATGGCCAAAATGTACTTTGAAGCCCTGGCAGATTATTACAATTTTTCTTTGGATACGCCTTTTTATCAATTATCGGATGAGGTTGTCAACGTTTTGTTTTATGGAACAGGAGATACCAAGATTCCTTTAAAACGGGAATTGATGGGTTCCACTCTAAATACTATGGGTTCCTTTGAGGGGATTATTAACAATTTGGAACGACGGTATGAAAACACTAATAGTTCCTATTCCCGAGACGACATTGAAACCTACATGAACGAACAACCCTGTACCCTTTGTAACGGGGCAAGGCTGAACGAAAAGATTCTTGCGGTAACTGTAGGGGGCATCAATATTTACGAAATGACTTGCCTTCCTGTTGTGGAATTACTTTCCTTTTTTGATGGCTTGAAATTAACCGAAAAAGAACAACTGATTGGCGAACGGATCATCCAAGAAATCAAAGAACGGCTGGGATTTTTGCAGAGTGTTGGCTTGGGATATTTGACCCTTGCCCGTTCTTCCGGAACGTTATCCGGGGGAGAAAGCCAACGAATCCGCCTGGCAACTCAAATCGGTTCCTCTTTAACAGGGGTATTGTATATCTTGGACGAACCCAGCATTGGTCTTCACAAACGGGATAACGAAAAACTCATTGCTACCTTGCAAAAACTTCGGGATTTAGGAAACACGCTTGTGGTGGTTGAGCATGATGACGATACCATGTTGGCTGCCGATTTTATTGTGGATATCGGCCCCGGTGCCGGGGTTCACGGCGGTGAGGTAATGTGCGCCGGTTCGGTGGACAAAATCATGAAGTGTAAAACCTCTCTGACCGGGGATTATTTATCCGGCAGAAAGGCAATTCCCATTCCTGCTCAGCGGAGAACCGGGAACGGATTATTTTTGGATATTACAGGGGCTTCGGAAAACAACCTGAAACAAGTAGACGTGAAAATCCCTTTGGGAACCTTTACCTGTGTAACAGGGGTTTCCGGTTCCGGGAAATCCTCTTTGGTGAATGAAGTCCTTTATAAAAATTTGGCTAATGCTTTGAATGGCGCTCGTAAAAAAGCAGGGAAGCATACCGCAATTTACGGTTTGGAACATCTTGACAAGGTAATTGATATTAACCAGGCACCCATTGGCAGAACACCCCGTTCCAACCCTGCTACCTATATTGGCGTATTTAATGACATTCGTGAATTATATGCCAACACTCCCGATGCCAAAGCTCGTGGTTATGGTCCCGGCCGCTTTTCCTTTAACGTGAAGGGTGGGCGGTGCGAAGCCTGTCAGGGGGACGGTATCATTAAAATCGAAATGCACTTTTTACCTGACGTTTACGTTCCTTGTGACGTTTGCAAAGCCAAGCGATACAATCGGGAAACCTTAGAAGTGAAATATAAGGATAAGAGCATTCACGACGTTTTGGAAATGACAGTGGAAGAAGCCTTGGATTTCTTTTCCAACATTCCCAAAATCAAACGAAAAATTCAAGCACTGTATAACGTGGGCTTGGGTTACATTAAATTGGGTCAACCAGCAACAACCCTTTCAGGTGGGGAAGCCCAACGGGTAAAACTGGCAAGTGAGTTATGTAAAACTTCCACAGGCAAAACCATTTATATTTTGGACGAACCCACCATTGGTCTGCACACCGCCGACGTTCACAAATTGTTGGACGTTCTTCATCGTTTGGTAGATAAAGGTAATACCATTGTGGTAATCGAACACAATTTGGACGTGATTAAAACTGCTGACCAAATCATTGATATGGGCCCTGAAGGGGGTTCTGCGGGGGGAACGGTTGTTGCTGTGGGCACGCCTGAAGAAATTGCAAATTGCAAAGAATCCCATACCGGCCTTTTCTTGAAAAGTGTATTAAATTCATAAAATAGTGGTTTGCTTTTTCCTGTGTTTATGGTATACTTGCTTGTATAGGATGTGAAGCGATGTTTGGATATATAAAAACTTACAAGCCTGAAATGAAAATTTGTGAGTTTGACGCCTATAAAGCGGTATACTGTACCATTTGTAAGCAACTACGAAAGGATTATGGTGTTTTTGCTCGATTTACCCTGAACTATGACTACACTTTTCTTGCCATGATTCGTATGACGACCCTGAATTCTCCTGTATCGGTTGCCAAAGGCAGATGCCCTTTCAATCCCATGGCAAAATGCAATCACATCCACTGTCAAGATGCTTCCTTGGAATACGCCTGTGCCGTAGCCATGATGATGGTGTATTACAAATGGATAGATACCAAAGATGATGAAGGATTTTGGAAAAGAACCTTGGCTTTTTTACTGACACCCTGGGTAAAACGATGGCATAAAAAGGCGACAAAGAAGGCTCCTGAACTGCAAAAGATAATGTTGGAATATTATACTTGCCAACAACAGGTTGAGTCCAATCCCGATATCACCTTTGATGAATCGGCACATCCCACAGCAGATATCTTAGGGAAGTTATTCTCCTACAAAATTGCTGATTCGTCCTCCAACAGAATTCTGTATTCTATCGGGTATAACGTTGGAAAATGGGTATATCTGATTGACGCTTTGGACGATTATCAAAAGGACATCCGAAACAACTGTTTTAACCCCTACAAACTTCGTTTAGGTGAAAATGTCTCAATAGAGCAGGTGGTATCTTTTGCGAAGTCGCAACTAAACCTTTGTATGGATGAGGCATGTATGGCTTTTGACCTGCTTCCCAAAGGCAATTTCCACCCTATTTTACACAATATTCTATTTTTAGGAATGGATAATCAATTTAAAAAAATTATTAAGAAGGTGACTACAAATGAATGATCCTTATTCCGTTTTAGGTATTTCCCGCAACGCTTCGGAAGAAGAGGTAAAAAATGCTTATCGGGAATTGGCACGTAAGTATCATCCCGAT
The DNA here is from genome assembly GCA_045593325.1 of Acutalibacteraceae bacterium. Classification (GTDB taxonomy): domain Bacteria; phylum Bacillota; class Clostridia; order Oscillospirales; family Acutalibacteraceae; genus UMGS1484. Next base: position 6,121 of record JAZNWL010000076.1, read on the forward strand.
AATTATAATGATAACCCTTTAAAAGATCTGGCGGCCGAAAAGATGCAAGAAATCAATGCCGCTTATGACCAGATTATTTCTCAAATGAAAAAGAGCGGTGGAAACCAATCTGCTTATAGCGGTTCTCAAGAATTCCCTGAAATTGCACAACTGATTCAAACAGGAAAATACGAACAAGCACAACTCATGCTGGATCAGGTTCCCATTAACCAACGTACTGCTCGGTGGTATTTTCTTTCCGGTAACGTAATGTATAGCCGTGGTTGGTATGACAATGCTTACACCAACTACGCCACCGCTTACCGTATGGAACCTCAAAACCCCGAGTACAGAGGAGCAGTTGAGCACATGAATCGTCGGCATAACGGTGGGGGATACCGTACCCGAACCTATACCAACACGGGGTCTTCTTGCTCTACCTGCGACATTTGCCAAGGGTTGATTTGTGCCGATTGTTGCTGTGAATGTATGGGCGGCGACTTAATTCGTTGCTGTTAGGAGTTCGTTATGAAAAAAAGCAAACGTGTTGCCCTTTGCGGCATGATGACCGCTCTTTCCTTGGTGATTATGCTCATGGCATATTTCCCGTATCTTACCTACGCTTTGCCCGCCTTAGCAGGTCTTTTATTCGCCATTGTGATGGTGGAAATCAATGCGAAATGGGCTTTAGGCAGTTATATAACAACCGCGATTCTTGCGTTGTTATTATGTGAAAAAGAAGCTGCCGTTCTCTTTGTTGCCTTTTTCGGGTATTATCCCGTAATAAAAGCTTTTTTAGAGCGAATTCCTTCCCGTATTGTGGAATACGTCAGCAAATTCGCCCTGTTCAATGTCGCTGTTGTTGTAGCATATTTGGTTATTATCTATGTCTTTTCCATCCCCATTGAAAACATGGGACAATTCGGTCAATATACTTTACTGATTTTGTTGGGTATGGGGAATGTGGTATTCATTATATATGATTATGCGTTGTCAACCGCCTATCAGGAATATATGATGAAGCTCCATTCTAAAGTAAGAGCCATTTTAAAATAGGTGATATTCATTGGATACTATTGTTATAATCGGGGCGGGTGCCGCAGGTTTAGTGGCGGCTGGAAAAGCCTTGTCCCTGGGAAAAAAGGTAACGATCATTGAAAAGAATGCTCGTCCTGCCCGTAAAGTTATGATAACAGGCAAGGGGCGATGCAACGTTACCAATGCCTGTTCCAATCTAGAATTTTTGGAAGCGGTGGTTTCTAACCCTCGCTTCCTTTATAGTGCAATTTCCCAATTTTCTCCCTATGACACCATGGATCTTTTCGAACAAACCCTTTCCGTTCCTTTGAAAATTGAACGAGGAAACCGGGTATTCCCGGTGTCGGACAAAGCAGTAGACATTGTGGATGCTCTCGCACGGTATGCCAAGGGTGCGACCGTTTTGTATAATACCACTTGTGATTCGGTTTTAACCCAAGAGGGGAGAGCTGCTGGTGTAATTACCGCTGACGGACAAACCATCCCGGCATCATCGGTTATCATTGCCACAGGGGGTGTTTCCTATCCTACAACCGGGTCAACAGGTGATGGCATTCGGTTTGCACAGGAATTGGGACACACTATCACTCCTTTGGTGCCAACGTTAGCACCCCTTGTTTGTCATACAACCCTTTGTCGCGACTTAATGGGATTAAGTTTAAAAAACGTTACGGTAACCGTAAAAAATAAAGAAAATGGACAAATTGTTTTTTCGGAATTAGGAGAAATGCTGTTCACACATTTTGGTTTGTCTGGACCATTGATTTTAAGTGCTTCGGCACACCTGCGACCCATGGAACCAAACAAATTTCTATGTTCCATCGATATGAAACCGGGGTTGGACGAAGGTCAGTTGGATGCCCGCATTTTAAGAGATTTTTCGGAAAATTTGCATAAAACTTTACGGAATTCTTTAGGAAAGCTCCTACCAGCCAAAATGATTCCCGTTATGATCAAAAAAGCAGGAATTTCTCCGGACGTTAAGATTCATGATATCACCAAAGAACAACGTCACTCTTTGATAGAAGCTATCAAAAATTTCACTTTGGATATTCACGGGTTTCGCCCCATAGAAGAAGCCATTGTTACGGCGGGTGGGGTAAACATCCGGGAAATCAACCCCAAAACTATGGAATCCAAATTGATTTCAAATTTATATTTTGCCGGTGAAGTGTTGGATGTGGATGCCTATACCGGCGGTTACAATCTTCAGATTGCTTTTGCCACAGGCAATGCCGCAGGAACCTATGCAACGTAACACCAAGGAGGATAACTATGATTCAAATTGCCATTGACGGACCTTCCGGTGCAGGAAAAAGCACTATTGCCAAAGCTGTTGCCAAACGGTTGGGGTATGTGTATGTTGATACCGGCGCTTTATATCGAACGGTTGGTTGGGCTGCATTATCTGAAAAATTAGATTGCAGGGACCCCGAACAAATCAAACCGTTATTGGATAAAATCAAAGTGGATTTAACCTATGACAATGGAATTCAAAAAGTTTTATTAAACCGAGAAGACGTAAGTGTTCAGATCCGTTTACCGGAATGTTCCATGGCGGCATCCGCTGTTTCGGCTATTCCTGCTGTTCGTGAATTCTTGTTAAACACCCAGCGTTCCATCGCAACTCACCACAATGTGATTATGGATGGACGCGACATTGGCACAGTGGTATTGCCTGATGCACAGGTTAAAATTTTCTTAACCGCTTCTGCTGAAGAACGGGCACAGCGCCGTTTTCAGGAGTTGTGCGAAAAAGGAGTTGAAACCACCTTTGAAGAAGTTTTAGAGGATATGAAACAACGGGATTATAATGACTCTCACCGTGCCATTGCTCCTTTAAAACCCGCTGAAGAATCCATTCTGGTGGATACTTCCGGTCTGGAACTGGAAGCCTCTGTTGATGCCATTTATCAAGTCATTATGTCAAAGGTAGGGGAGTAGTATGTTTTTCCATATTATTTATGCAATCGTTTGGCCCATTTTCCATTTGTTGTTTCCCTATAAAATTGTCGGTAAGGATAAATTACGCAATCAAAAACAGGGGTACGTTTTATGTGCGAATCATATATCACTGTTAGATCCCGTCTTCCTGGTGTTTGCCTTGACAAAAAAGAATCGTATCCATATCATGGCAAAAGGGGAATTGTTTAAAAATAAACTGCTGGGTTGGTGTTTTACCCACGTGGGAGCATTCCCTGTCAACCGCGGAGTTGGGTCTGATGCTTTAAAGAATGCCACGGGTATTCTGGAAAAAGGCGAAGCCCTTATGATATTCCCGGAAGGAACTCGTTCCAAGGACGGAAAACTGGGTCGAGGGAAAATGGGTGCCGCCATGTTGGTCAACGCAGTTGGTACATACGTTTTGCCTGTTTCCATTGTCACAAAGAATCAAAAAGTACGGGTGTTCCGTAAAACAACTTTGATTGTTGGTGATCCCGTTTATATGCCCGACCAAGGAGAAATGACCCAAAGGGAACATCTTCGGGAATCCACCAACGTGATCATGAATGCCATTGAAAAAGGGCTGAATCAAAATGAACAATAAACCAACCATTCGTGTTGCCAAAACAGCCGGGTTCTGTTTCGGGGTTAACCGAGCTGTGGAAATGGTAACCAACCTGGCAAAACAGGGATATTCGGTTGCCACTTTAGGGCCCATCATTCATAACAAACAAGTGGTGGACGATTTACAACAAATCGGCGTTTCCATTTGTGAAGACGTTGACAAGATTCCCAAGGATACCATGTTGGTCATTCGTTCTCATGGTGTTCCCGAATCGGTATATGATGCGTTAGAACAGAGTAAAACCCCTTACGCCGATGCAACCTGTCCTTTTGTGGAAAAAATCCATAAAATCGTGGCAAAAGCCGCCGCAGAAAATCTTCCTGTTTTAATTGCCGGGGATCCACAACATCCGGAAATTTTAGGAATCAAAGGGTTTGCAGGAGGACGAGTGTATTGTTATCAGGATGACAATGAATTACAAAACCTGTTAAATATTCACAATTTTCTGCTCAATCAACCCTTTTATAGTGTGTGTCAGACCACATTTGACAAAAAAATGTGGGAAAAATGCGAAAAAATTCTCAAAAAGGTATGTACAAACGGCATTTTTTTTGATACAATATGTGATGCTACATCAAAACGACAGTCAGAAGCTGAATCGTTAGCCCAAAACAGTGACCTTATGGTTGTTGTGGGTGGTCGTCACAGTTCTAATACTATGAAGCTGTTTTCTATTTGTAATCGCTATTGTCCCACGTTACATATCGAATCAGCTAAAGAATTGGAGCCTGACTACATTTGCCAGTTCCGTCGTATTGGTGTTACCGCCGGTGCCTCAACACCGTCCGGTATAATAAAGGAGGTTCATCAAACCATGTCAGAAATCATCGACAATGTCGAAACTACCGAAGCAACTGCTTCAATGAAAGAGCAGGAAATTCCTGCTACCCAAACCGAAAGTGAGGTGGCACAGGAATTGCCGTCGGTTCAAGAGGAATCGAATGTTGTCGTTCAAAATGAAGAACCGCCTGTGCCTGAAAAATCATTTGAAGAAATGACCGATATGGAAGCATTTGAATATTCTTTAAGTCAAATGAATTCCGACCAACGGGTAAAAGGCTATGTTTTAGCTGTTACTCCTACTGAAATTCAAGTAGATATCGGTCGTAAGCATGCAGGTTTCGTTCCTATGAACGAATATTCTTTTGATCCTGATGCTGACGCAATGAAAGAAGTGCAAGTTGGCGATATTTTGGATTTAATCGTAATGCGTACCAATGACCAAGAAGGTACCGTTATGCTTTCTAAAAAACGTTTTGACTCCACCAAGATTTGGGACAATCTTATGGAAGCTCAAGAAAACGGAACTGTTTTGGAAGGCAAAGTTGCAGAAGTAATTAAAGGCGGCGTGCTTGTTATGAGCAAAGGGATCCGCGTATTTATTCCTGCTTCTCAAGCAACCGTTTCCCGTGGCGATTCTTTGGAAGAATTGGTTGGCACCAACGTTCAATTCCGCATTCTGGAAGCAAACCGTGCCCGTCGTCGCGCTGTTGGTTCTATCCGTTCTGTTCTTCGTGAACAACGCAAAGAATTGGAAACTGCTTTCTGGAACGAAATCGAAGAAGGTAAAGTATATACCGGTAAAGTTAAATCTCTTACCTCTTACGGTGCTTTTGTTGACTTGGGTGGCGTTGACGGTATGGTTCACATTTCCGAACTTTCCTGGAAACGCATTAAAAATCCCTCCGAAGTTGTTGCTGTGGGCGATGTAATCGAAGTATTTGTAAAATCCTTCGATACTGAAAAGAAGAAAGTTTCCTTGGGCTACAAAAAAGCTGAAGACAATCCCTGGGCAATCTTCCTTCGTGATTACAAAGTTGACGACATTGTTAACGTAAAAATCGTCAGCATGACTACTTACGGTGCTTTTGCAAACATCATCGACGGTATTGACGGCTTGATTCACATTTCTCAAATTGCCAATACTCGCATTGCAAAGCCCCAAGATGTTTTGGAAGTCGGTCAACAAGTGGATGCTAAGATCACCCAAATTGACGAAGACAAAAAACGTATCAGCCTTTCTATTCGGGTTTTAACCGAAGATGCTCCTGCAGAGGTTGAAGAAGCTGTTGCAGAAGTTTCCGAAGAATCCGCTGAAGAAGTTGCTGAATAATTAAAACACTGAAGAATCCGGCGATACGGTGGTATTACCGGATTCTTTTATTAAGGTGGTTATTACAATGAAGCATTTTTGGAAAGTAACCGGGTCTTTATTCGGTAAAATGGTTATCGCAAGAGTTTTTGGATTCATCCTGAGTTTCACCATTTTATTGGCTGTCAGCGGGGTTGTGGGTTCTCTCATTACCCAGTTGTGTAGTTTAATGATTGTTGTCGTTCTGATGTTTTCCTCTGCCTGGGAAATGGGTTCTAAAGATGCCAATATGATTGGTATTGATAAATTGAAAAGTGATAAATGGTTGGGGTTGAAAGCAGGAATTGTTGCCTGCTTACCCGATATTATTGCATCTGTTCTTTTAGTATTGGTGAAATTTGGAACAATTAACGATGCTTATACCGTGTTATACGGTTTGTATAACAGTTCCTTTTTGCCTTTCCACCAATCCCTGTTGCCCCAGACGATGACCGTTCTGGAACACAACACCATTGGTTATTTTCTGTCAGCTTCCACAGCTGTAATCGCCCCGATTTGTGCCGCCTTTGGATACCGCTTAGGGTTGCTTCAAATCTCGTTGAGTGATACCCTATTGTACATAACACCCGAGGCAAGAAAACGGCATGAAGAACGGCTCAAAGCAAAACGGAATAAGCCTAAAAGAGGTATTTTTCGTTAAATAAGTTGTAAACCCCGATGATGGTTCATACCTATTATCGGGGTGATTTTTTGTTTTGGCATCGTTTTATCATCGTTTTTCTTTGTATCACGCTAATATTTACCGGTATTTATTTATCTGATTCGGCTGACACTACTGCAGTGCAAACGCTCGCTACAACCCAAACGTTGCCATTGATCATCATCGATCCGGGGCACGGTGGAATTGACGGTGGAACATCAGGTGGTGACGGAACCTTAGAAAAAGACATCAATTTGGCGCTTTCTCACAAACTCAATGCATTTCTTACATCTATGGGGTTTTCAACATTTATGACCCGTACAGACGACCGATTGATCGGAGAGGATACCACCATACAAAGCCAAAAACGACGGGATATTATGAAAAGGCTGTCTATGGTAGAAGAACAAGATAACGTTATTCTGTTAAGTGTTCACCAGAATTATTATGAACAACCGCAATACAGTGGATTCCAGGTGTTTTACACTGAAAATAATTCTGCTAATCAAAAGCTGGCAACCTGTTTACAAGAAACGGTCGTTTCATTGATGCAACCCCAAAACGACCGTCAGATCAAAACCGTTGGTTCTGAAATATATTTACTGCATCATTGCACCAAACCTGCGGTAATGGTGGAATGTGGCTTTATGTCAAATGTAAAAGAATTATCCCTGCTTAAAAATGAGAACTATCAATCTCAAATGGCGTTTTCTCTGGGCAGCGGATTGATTCAATATATCAATGAAACTGTATAAAAGATTTTCTTTTCCCAATACTAATGATAAAAACGGTAGGGGAGTAGGAAAATGAAAATCGCCTTTTTTGATACAAAACCGTATGATAAACCTTTTTTTAAAAAATACGGAGAAATTTATGATGTTAGTTTCAAATTTTATGAGACCAAATTAAATGATGATACCGTGGATTTAGCAAAGGGGTATGATGGTGTATGTGTCTTTGTGAATGACACTGTCAACCGTCAGGTGATCCAACGCTTACATGAACTTAACGTGTCAATTTTGGCTTTACGGTGCGCAGGGTTTAATAATGTGGACATGAAATCCGCTAAGGGGAAATTACACGTTTTACGGGTTCCTGCCTATTCACCGGCGGCAGTGGCGGAACATGCCATGGCACTGTTATTAACCTCCATTCGCCGTATTCATAAAGCCTATATTCGTTCCAAAGATTTCAATTTCAGTCTCGTTGGGCTTACCGGTATGGAATTAAAGGGGAAGAGGGTAGGGGTAATCGGTACAGGGCGCATTGGACAGGCCTTTATTGATATTTGTAAAGGGTTTGGCATGCAGGTTCTGGCATATGATAAATATCCCTCTGAAACCCTGCAAAGGGATACCATGGTGGAATACGTCTCTTTAGAACAGTTGTTCTATCAAAGTGACATTCTTTCTCTCCATTGTCCACTAACAGAAGAAACCCATCATATTATAAACGAGAAAACGTTAGCCGTATGTAAAACCGGTGTAATCCTGATCAATACCTCACGTGGCGCTTTGGTGGACACCGAAGCTTTGTTAAATGCCATTAAAGAGCGTAAGGTGGGTGCCGCTTGCCTGGACGTTTACGAGGAAGAGTCTGAGTTGTTTTTCGAAGATAATTCAGGGCATATTGTTGAAGACGATACGTTAGCCAGACTGATTACCATGCCCAACGTAATCGTCACGTCTCACCAGGCTTTTTTAACCCATGAAGCCCTGGAAACAATCGCTAAAACCACAGTAGAAAACATTGTGGAGATGATAAATACCAACCATTGTAAAAACGAGCTATTTGTTCCCAACTAAATTGATATTGCAAATCGGCACAAATTCGTCTATAATGTCATTGTAACCTTTTCCGATAGGGAAGAGATTTCAAGAAAGGATGACGTGATTTATGCCACCCAAAGCAAAAACGGTCTATATATGCAGAGAATGTGGTTATCAAACTCCCAAATGGTGTGGAAAATGTCCCGAATGTGACTCCTGGAACACCATGGATGAACAGGTGATTACAACTTCTAAAGTTACAACAAAAAATGATTTTTCCGCCGCTTCCACAACAGCAACGGCTATTCCTGTGGGGGATATAGATACTAACAATGAATTTCGATATCACACAGGCCTCAATGAACTGGACCGTGTTTTGGGCGGTGGTATTGTTAAAGGTGCTGTTATGCTGGTTTCCGGGGATCCCGGGATTGGAAAATCTACCATTATGTTACAAATCTGTCAACAGTTGTCCGCATTAAAAGTGTTATATATTTCCGGGGAAGAATCAGCGCGGCAAATCAAATTACGGGCATCCCGCTTAAGGGTAGACAGCGCCAATTTATCCATTATGTGCAATACCGACGTGGAATCTATTGTGGGTTATATTCATGCAACTTCACCCGACCTGGTGATTGTTGACTCCATTCAAACCATGAATTTAGCGCCTGTTGCGTCATCTACAGGAAGTGTTACCCAAATTCGCGAATGCACTAACGCCTTTTTGCAGGTTGCTAAAACCAAAGAAATTCCATTCTTCATTGTTGGTCACGTAAATAAAGACGGTGCCATTGCGGGTCCAAAAGTGTTGGAACACATCGTGGATGCTGTTTTGTATTTTGAAGGGGAACGAAATATGTCTTACCGCATTAAACGCACGCTAAAGCATCGTTTTGGTTCCACCAACGAAATCGGCGTTTTTGAAATGGGGGACAGAGGCTTGTATGAAGTGGAAAACCCCTCGTTAATGATGCTTTCCGGGCGTCCTAAAAACGTAGCAGGAACCTGCGTTGCTTGCGTTATGGAAGGTTCGCGTCCCATTTTGGCAGAAGTACAGGGACTGGTATCTACAACACCTTTTGGAAATCCTCGTCGTATGTGCACAGGATTCGATTATAATCGACTGAATTTGATTTTAGCGGTATTAGAGAAACGTGCCGGATATTTCTTTTCCAATTTAGACGTTTATGTAAACGTAATCGGTGGATTGCGCCTGGATGAACCGGCTGCAGATTTAACTGTAGCATTGTCCTTGGTTTCTGGTTTAAAAGACATTCCTGTGCCTGAAGACGTGATTGCTTTCGGAGAAATTGGTTTAGCAGGCGAAGTGCGTGCGGTAAACTCTGCTAAGGCAAGAGTTTCAGAAGCTGCTCGCTTGGGATTTAAAATTTGCATTTTGCCTTATAACAATTTGAAAAATCTCCAAGACAGTAATATTGACGGTATTCAGGTAATCGGTGTAAAAACGATTCGTCAAGCCTTCGACCATATCAATTCCTTATTGAAACAGTAATTTTAAAGATTGGTTATATGCCAAAACAGGGTATATAGCCAATCTTTTCATTTTTTACCAAGTACTTGACATGCGGGGATTTTTGATATATAATTGTAGAAAATCAATATTTTCCGCAATTAAGGGGAGAGGAGAAAGCCTTTATGGGTAAATATACGCAAGAAATTCGCTCTACTGCGCCAATCATTCGTGATTTCCTCAATTACATGTTGGTTGTGAAAGGAAAATCCCAATTAACGGTGGATGAATATTACAAAGACCTTCGCACCTTCTTTCGTTACATTAAAATGACACACAAGCAATTACATGATACTCCTTTTGAAGAAATTTCCATTTTGGACGTAGATCTGGATCTGATTGCTTCGGTTACCTTAAGTGACGCTTTTGAATTTATGAATTACTGTATTGATGAGCGTGAAAACCTGGCGGCAACCCGTGCTAGAAAATCTTGTACTTTACGGATGTTTTATAAATACTTAACCAATAAAGTGCATTTGATTCCAACCAATCCATTGGAAGAACTGGATACACCGAAAATCGGTAAATCCTTACCAAAATATCTGACGTTGGAAGAATCGGTAAAATTATTGCAATCGGTGGACGGTCCGTATCGTGAACGGGATTATTGCATTTTGACATTATTTTTGAACTGCGGTATGCGGTTATCGGAGTTATGTAATATCAATCTTCAGGACGTTCGGGATGACAACAACTTGCATTTAATCGGTAAAGGTAATAAAGAACGCGTGGTATACCTGAATAATGCCTGTATTTCAGCCATTAATGTTTACTTAAGAGTGAGACCTGCTGACGGCGTAAAAGACAAAAATGCCCTGTTTTTGAGCCGCATGAAGAAACGCATCAGCCATCGCATGGTGGAAGAACTCGTTTATAAATATTTAGACAAAGCAGGCCTTGGCGGTCGTGGGCTATCGGTACACAAATTAAGACACACGGCGGCAACTTTGATGTATCAACACGGCCAGGTGGACGTACGTGTTTTAAAAGACATTTTGGGCCATGAAAATTTGGGTACAACCGAGATCTATACCCACCTTTCCAGTCAACAGTTAGAAAAAGCTGCCAATGCAAATCCACTAAATCAAATAAAAAATGAAATAATTTGAAAAATTTCAAAAAAATAGTGAGATATTTTGGCACCTTGTGTGTTTAATAAGTGTTCTAAGGGGTTTTCAGGAAGGAGAATTTCACCAGCATGAACAACGGTGCGTCCAATTATCGCCGTTTTCTTGATGGTGACGACCAAGGAATCGTTGAGATTATTAAGGAATATAAAGATGCGTTGATTTTGTTTTTGAACAGTTACGTTCATAACATTCACGTTGCGGAAGATTTAGCAGAAGACGTTTTCTTTTGCCTGGTTGTAAAAAAACCAAAGTATTCACCAAAACATTCCTTTAAAACCTGGTTGTTCACCATTGGACGAAATCGTGCACTAAACACTTTGCGCTTCAGAAGTAAATTGATTTCTTCTGACAGCCCAGAATACGGGAATCTTCAAAAAGACGAACTTGATATCGAAAAAGCCTACATAAAGAAGCAGGATAAAATCCTTTTGCACCAATCCATTGAACGGCTTTCACCAAATTACAGTGAGGTACTATATCTCGCTTATTTCGAGTTGCTCTCGGTTCAAGAAATTGCCAATGTAACCAAAAGGCCGGTTAAACACGTGAGCAATTTATTATACCGAGCTAAGAACGCGTTAAAAACACAATTGGAAAAGGAGGGATTTCAATATGAAGAGTTATGATGAAATGGCGCAAAGCGTCTTTCAGCGCCGTGAGCGTTATAACACTGCAAAACATAAACGTCAGCGAATTTTTTATTATGCTGCGTCTTCCATTTGTGTTTTAACAGTTGTGGCCGTTGGCGTTTTCCTTCCCTTAAAATTCAGAGACCCCTCTCCCTTTTCACCTTCCAATCCCGGAATCACCTCCAATCCCAATAGCGATATTTCGTGTTCCTTTGTTGATTCCGCTGTTCATTCCATCCCCTCTTCCCTGCCCTCTGAAAACACGTCTTCCTCTCCCCTTCCCGAGTCTTCAGCGGTTGATCCTGCTGTTTCCACTGAATCTTCCACGGTTGACACCTTGGTTGACAAAACAAATCAACAAGGTAGTGTTAACAAACCACAGAATGAACCCGATAGTTCCGGTGTTTCATCCGTCCCTTCCGTAACCCCTTCAAGACCATCGATCCGTTACGAATGCGAGTTTAATTCCTTAAAAGAATTTTCTTCCTTCCTGCCAAAATTAGAGATTGAGGTTCAAACTCCCTCCGGAACTGTGGATACCTCTATACCTGATATTATTACCCCGGAACCCAACGACAATTTTTGGGGATATAAAAACACAGAATCTTCACTGCCGAACCTGCCGGATGATGATATTATTGTAGGTGCACCAGAAGTCTCGGAACCCGAGGCTGATCAAGTGGACAGGTTGCCCGATGCGATGGCACCGGCGCCGCCTACGGAAGAAGAAATCTGGAATGATGCACAGAATATGTTTGATGACGGATATTACAGTGTCCCTTATTTACAACAAGGCAATAAATACCTATCTCTGGATCGAATCTACGTGGAAATTGATACCATCATATATCATTACAAATTTACTTCCAATGCAGAGGATACAACTTCTTCCTACTATCTGAACGTGCAACTGTATGATTATTCCATTGAATCTACCTACAAATCATACTTAAAAAAATACGATTACAAACAATGCACATACAATGGTATTACCTATACTGCGTTTAATTTGAACAACAATATGTATGACGCATGTGTTATCTGGGAACAAAACGGAATCCACTGCCGAGCAAATTTGGTAGGCCCCGAAAAATACCTGTCATCCATTATTCCTAATTTATATCTGATTCAAATTCCCTGGAGTGAATAACAAAAAAAGACATCGAGAAACAATCAAATTCTCGATGTCTTTTCTTTATGATTCGGAAATTCCCAAAAGGGTGTCTGCTTCGGCAGGATTCAAACTTTCAACCGAACGAAGATTCTTTTGAATAATGGAATTTCGATGAGCGGCAACATCCAACGTGGAGCCTGCTTCTTCAATTTTTTTCTTCGCCTTTGCCAAAACCGCCTCAAAGGTGCCGTATTGGGCTTTTGCGGCACCTAACACCTTCCAGACATCCGCTGCCCGTTTATCAATGGCGATGGTTTTGAAGCCCATGCGAAGGGTATTTAAAAAGGCAGTAATGGTAGTTGGTCCGCAAACCATGATTTTATGTTTGGTTTGCAGTTCTTCACAAAGTCCGGGGCGACGCAACACTTCAGCGTATAACCCTTCAGTGGCCAAAAACATAATGGCGAAATTGGTGGTTTTGGGAACGTTGATGTACAAATCCGAAATTCGTTTTCCTTCTTCTTTAATACGGCGTTCCAACGCTTTTGCAGCAGCCTCTACCCCATCTTTATCGGCTTTTTCTGCCGCTTCGCACAGACGAATATAGTCTTCTTGCGGGAATTTTGAGTCAATGGGCAACCAGATGGTGGCATCTTCATCATCCCGGGAGGGAATTTTAACAGCAAATTCCACACGGTTATTGTCATTCTTGGTGGAAACGTTGCAATCATATTGGTCGTGGGTCAGGGTTTGTTCTAAAATATTATCCAGTTGTACTTCCGCCCAGGTACCACGGGTTTTTACATTAGATAACACCCGTTGCAAATCGCTGACACCGCCAGCCAGTTCTTTCATTTCTCCTAAGGACTTATGAACGTGCTCCAACTGTTCGCCAACCACTTTAAAACTACTGTCCAGCCGTTTGGTTAACGTATCGGTCAACTTTTCGTCTACCGTTTCCCGCATTTGATCCAGTTTTCGTTCATTGCTTTGCTGCAATTTTTCAACACTTTCGGTCAAGGTTGCATTGAGTTTTTGGCTGTGGCTGGCATTGGATGATTGAATTTCCCGAACCAATTCATTGATTTCTTTTAACCGATCTGCCGTTTCCTGGCGATTTCGTTGAAATTCATCTCCCATGCTTCGTTTAAAGTTGTCCGTCATCACTGAAAGGGCATGCAGTTGCTTTTCTTGTTCATTGAGTTTTTGTTCCAGATGATTTGATGGTTTTTTCAACAGCAGCACCAACAAAAGGGCCACTGCTAATACCAATAATCCTAAAACTGCATAATCCATGTTTTCACCTCAACTAATCGTTTTTGAAGGCGGATTTTACCTTATCAAAGAAGGATTTCCGTCCTTTATAATTGTTATCAGAGGAGGTTGCATCAAAACTTTGTAAAATATCCTTTTGTTTCGGAGTCAGATTTTTGGGGATTTCAATGGAAATTTTCACGTATTGATCCCCTCGCAAGGAACTGTGAAGACGAGTAATGCCTTTTCCTTTGAGTTTAAATACGTCACCCGGTTGGATTCCTTCAGGAATGGTGTACTTCACATTGCCGTCTAAGGTGGGCACCACAATTTCTGCCCCCAAGGCGGCTTGGGTAAAGGTTAAAGGGAAATCACACCATACGTCATAACCGCGGCGTTCAAAAACAGGATGAGGACGAACCGAAACGTATACCCGTAAATCTCCGTTTGGTCCACCATTTTCCCCGGCATTACCGGCACCGCGAATAATAAAGGTTTGACCGTCATCGATCCCTGCGGGAATGGAAACGGTTTGTTTTAATGTACGGCGAACCTTGCCCTTGCCGTTACAAGTTTTACAGGGTTGGTCAATAATTTTCCCTTTCCCTTTGCAACGGTCACAGGGACGTTGGCTTTGCATAACCCCAAAAGGAGTACGCTGTTGCACGTGAATTTGCCCCGTACCGTTACAGGTTGGGCAAGTGGTGGGGTGTGTTCCCTCTTTCGCACCGCTCCCTTTACAGGTGGCGCATTGTTCAATCCGGGTAATGGTGATTTCCTTTTCACAACCAAAAGCCGCTTCTTCAAAAGAAATCACTATGTTTTGTTCGGCATCGGCACCTTGACGGGGTGCATTGGGATTGCTTCTGCGACCGCCACCAAAGAAACTGCTGAAAATATCTCCGATATCACCGAAGTCCATATTGAAACCGCCGCCAAATCCACTACCGCCTGCGCCAAAATTGGGGTCAACCCCGGCATGGCCGAATTGGTCGTATTTGGATTTTTTATCCGAATCCGACAGCACCGCATAGGCTTCATTCACTTCTTTGAATTTTTCTTCGGCGGTTTTGTCACCCGGATTTAAGTCAGGGTGATATTTTTTTGCCTGTTGGCGATATGCTTTTTTGATCTGGTCTTCGGTGGCACTTCTGTCTAACCCTAAAACCTCATAATAATCTCGTTTATCTGCCAAAGTATTCAACTCCAATAATCATTCAAAACACAACTTTGCAGTCCAAGGAAACCCTTGGACCGCAAAGAAAATCATACCAATTATTCGCCTTTGGTATCGTCTACATCGGTATAATCAGCATCATAAACGTTGCCTTCAGCGCCGGGAGCGGCATTTTCAGCACCGCCTTGAGCAGCAGCGGCTTCTTGAGCGGCTTTATATACCTTTTCAGAGATTTTATAAATTTCTTGTTGCAAAGCTTCAGAAGCGGCTTTGATCTTTTCAATATCTTCGCCTTTCAAAGCCTCTTTGGTTTCATCAATTTTGGCTTGAACAGCGGATTTTTCGCTTTCTTCCAATTTGTCACCCATGTCGGTCAAGGTTTTTTCACATTGATAAACCATTTGATCAGCATTGTTGCGAATGTCAACTTCTTCACGACGTTTTTTGTCTTCTGCCGCAAATTGTTCTGCTTCTTTCACAGCGCGATCAATATCTTCCTTGGACATATTGGTGCTGGCAGTGATGGTGATGTGTTGTTCTTTGCCGGTACCCAGATCTTTAGCAGAAACGTTTACAA
Source organism: Acutalibacteraceae bacterium (assembly GCA_045593325.1). Lineage (GTDB taxonomy): Bacteria > Bacillota > Clostridia > Oscillospirales > Acutalibacteraceae > UMGS1484. Next base: position 21,680 of record JAZNWL010000076.1, read on the forward strand.
TACCGTTGGCGTCGATGTCAAAGGTAACTTCAATTTGAGGAACACCACGGGGTGCAGGAGCAATGCCGTCCAGATGGAAAACGCCCAGAGTTTTATTGTCCTTTGCAAATTCCCGTTCCCCTTGCAAAACGTGAACCTCAACCGAAGTCTGACCGTCTGCAGCGGTGGAGAACACTTGGCTCTTCTTGGCAGGAATGGTAGTATTACGTTCAATAACTTTGGTATTGATGTTACCCATGGTTTCGATACCCAAGGACAAAGGAGTAACATCTAACAGCAAAAGACCTTTTACGTCGCCACCCAAAACGCCGGCTTGCAAAGCGGCGCCAACAGCAACACATTCGTCAGGATTGATACCCTTGAAGGGTTCTTTGCCAATGAAGTTTTTAATGGCTTCTTGTACAGCAGGAATACGAGTGGAACCACCAACCAGCAACACTTTATCCAGTTGAGAAGCAGTCAAACCGGAGTCAGACAAGGCTTGCCGAACAGGGCCCATGGTGCCTTCAACCAAGTCAGCGGTGATTTCGTTGAATTTAGCACGGGTCAAAGTAGCTTCGTAGTGTTTGGGGCCGGTAGCATCAACGGTAATAAAGGGAAGGTTAATATCAGCAGTGGTCATGCCGGACAGATCAATTTTAGCTTTTTCTGCGGCTTCCTTTACCCGTTGCATAGCCATTTTATCTGCGGAAAGGTCAATGCCGTTTTCCTTTTTGAAGCCGTCAACGATCCAGTCCATAACCCGTTTGTCAAAGTCGTCACCGCCCAAACGGTTATTACCGGCAGTTGCCAATACCTCTTGTACGCCGTCGCCCATTTCGATGATAGAAACATCAAAGGTACCGCCGCCCAGGTCATAAACCATAACCTTTTGGTCGGTTTCTTTATCAATGCCATAAGCCAAAGCAGCGGCTGTGGGTTCGTTGATAATACGTTTTACTTCCAAACCGGCAATTTTACCTGCGTCTTTGGTGGCTTGACGTTGAGCGTCGGTGAAATATGCAGGCACTGTGATAACAGCTTCGGTAACGGTGTCACCCAGATAACTTTCGGCATCTGCTTTCAATTTTTGCAGAATGATTGCGGAAATTTCTTGGGGGGTATAATCTTTGTTGTCAATGTTGATTTTGTAAGCAGTACCCATTTCCCGTTTGATGGAAGCGATGGTGCGATCAGGGTTGGTGATAGCCTGACGTTTGGCGGTATGGCCTACCATACGTTCCCCTGTTTTAGAAAATGCAACAACCGAAGGGGTAGTACGGCCGCCTTCTATGTTTGCAATAACAACAGGTTCGCCGCCTTCAATAACAGCAACGCAAGAGTTTGTTGTACCTAAGTCAATACCAATAATTTTTGCCATAATTCATTTTCCTCCTGAAAATATCTTAAGATTTAAATTAACTAATTACAGTTGGCAACCACAACCATGGCAGGTCGGATTACCGTATCGCCCGAAGTATATCCTGTTTGGAACACCTGGGCAATTATATTTTCGCCTAAATTTTCATCTTCGATTTTGGAAACCGCATAATGGAAATTCGGGTCAAATTCTTTGCCTTCACATTCAATTTCTTTTAAACCTAATTTGAAGAGAATATCCATAAACATTTTAATGCTCATATCCATTCCCTTTTTGAATTCTTCAACGTTATCCATGCCTGCATCTGCAGCACGTTTGAAGTTATCCACAGCAGGCAGTAAATCCTTCAAGAAGGAAGCTTTGGTAAATTCGCTTAATTCTTCCTTTTCCCGTAGTGTACGCTTTTTATAATTGTCATATTCTGCGGCAGTGCGAAGAAACAAATCTTTTTGTTTCTCCAGCTCTTTTCGCAGTTGCTCTTCTACGGTTTCTTCTACCTCACAAGCAGAAGTTTCTTCCGCTTCGGAGGTTACCTCCACCTTTTCGGGTTGGTTGTTACATTCTTTTTTACTCAAAGTAAACACGTATAATTAAAACCATCTCGAAAGGGGTGGTTTTAATTATATCTCCTTTCTTAAAATTTTGATTATATTTGTAGGAGTAGCTACCTACGATATAATTAAGACAAGCACTGTGGATTTGTATCTATATCATTACAGC
>JAZNWL010000077.1:0-2204 GCA_045593325.1 Acutalibacteraceae bacterium
CAACTCCTTGGCTCACAGAACGACATGGCTACGATCCGACTTTCGACAACCACAGGTTCTTCGATAGCCACGGGTTCTTCCACCACGGGTTCTTCAACCACGGGTTCTTCTACCACGGGTTCTTCAACCGCAGGTTCTTCAACCGCAGGTTCTTCCACCACAGGTTCTTCCACCACGGGTTCTTCTACCACGGGTTCTTCTACCACGGGTTCTTCGACCACGGGTTCTTCTACCACGGGTTCTTCTACCACGGGTTCTTCTACCACAGGTTCTTCGACCACGGGTTCTTCCACCACGGGTTCTTCAACCGCAGGTTCTTCTACCACGGGTTCTTCCACCACAGGTTCTTCAACCACAGGTTCTTCAACCACGGGTTCTTCTACCACGGGTTCTTCTACCACGGGTTCTTCCACCACGGGTTCTTCCACCACGGGTTCTTCTACCACGGGTTCTTCAACCACGGGTTCTTCTACCACGGGCTCTTCGACCACAGGTTCTTCGGCCACAGGTTCTTCCACCGCAGGTTCTTCCACCACGGGCTCTTCTGCCACGGGTTCCTCAACCACCACGGGGGTTTCCACCGGGCGGGACTTCACCGCGGGCAGACGCAGGGTATTGGACACGATGTAACGTTCCGCAACCACGCCTGCAATGCTCAGCAGCATCACGGCAGCCAAGGTGATGGCGATCAGTTTGACAAGGTTCTTTTTCATGGTTCAGTCTCCTCCTGACTCTCTGCGGTCTAAATATTGTATGTATCAATCGGTGTTATACGTTATGTTGTGGGAAAAATGAAAAGCCCCAAAAATGGTCTATGACTCCCCACAGGAAGCCCATTTCATTATATATCAAAAGTGAGAAAAAATCCAGTATAATTTGCAGTTTTTGGCAAGTTTTTTTCACTTTTTTCTATTATATATGGTTTGCACCATTCGGTGTATAAAACAGGAGATTTTTGCTCCGGGTATCTGCAGGTGCTCCGGCATCTTTTCAGATGCGGAAAGCCGGCAAACAACAGGCCCTCTGCCTCTCGTTTTACGACACCCTTTACAGCAGACCCTCCTGCCGGTTCACACACCGGAAGCCTGCTGCCCGATCCGTCCGATATTCGCAAGTTTTTGTCACCCCCATTATACATCAGGCGCGGTTACATGTCCAGATACTTTTGCAATTTTTGTGTGATTTTCCACGGACATTGCCTTCATCTGATGCAAAATGCATTTTGAAAACGTTTCCGAAAAAAGATCCCACAAACAGAAAAAGCGTCAGTTTTCACTAACGCGTTTCCGGCTTGGATTATTCGGCGATCACCAGCAGTGCCCGGTATGCCGCCGCAGCATTGGCTGCATTGACGGTGAAGGAGTAGCTCTGGCCGCTTCCAACCTGCACCCAGCCGTCTGCAGTTTCCATTTCCCAGATAATCTGGTAGCCATCCGCAACGTTATTGACGCTGGCCCACAGGGTGACCAGATCGCCGTAATAAATATCCCCCTGGTTGATGACGGAGATATGGATGGATTCATTTTCAGCCAGCGCAGATGTGCACATGCTCATCATCATGACAGCCGCCAGCAGGATCACAATCAGTTTCACAAAAGCGTTTTTCATAATTGAAATAGCGCCCCTTTCTGGAATTTACATCCATATTATAGCCCCAAACCGTTACAGGAGCGGTTACATGGATGAAAAATTTCAGAAAAAAGCGCTAAATACAACCAAAAAACACAATTTTTTTGATTAATTTTGAAATTAATTTATTTTTCGGGCTGCATATCGCTGCTGAGGGGCCCGATGCGATAGTTGAAGGGAATATTGGAATTGGGGTACTTTTTGTAGAACAATTGCTTCACACGCTCCATGACCATATTGCCGGTGGTATAGTTCACCGTGGGCAGCAGCAGGGCAAAAATGGTGGGAGAAAAATGGGTGATGGTATCCCCTTTGCGCAGGTTGTTTTTCAAAATCTCCAGGGTGCCGTTCATGATGTTGTCCTGCTTGATGGAATCCATGGTGGGGTCATCGGGATTGCCTACCATGATCACCCCCAGGAACATGGTGGAGCCCAGGCGTTCCAGGTTGCGCATCTGCAGGTTGTAGATTTCCTTGAACACTGCATATTCGCACACAAATGCACCCCGCTGTTCCCCGCTTTCCCGCAGTTCATTGCGGATGGCTTCCAGGGAAAATTCCAATGTTTTGCCGGC
>JAZNWL010000078.1:0-2872 GCA_045593325.1 Acutalibacteraceae bacterium
TATTTATGGCTATTTTATCTCTTGTGTTGACAATGAGCATGGTGTTCACAGGCTGTGGCGAGGAAACCTTTACCCCCACCGATGTGGATAGCAAGATTACACAAACCGCAGGGGACGCAACACAAGAAAATCAAGAGAAAACTTCGCCGGAAACAACCTTGCCTGATGAAGATGCGCAAAAAGATAACGAAGATGAAGGGGAAGTCCAGAAAACTTCCACGGTTGAGAATGGGAAACAAGAAAATCAAACAGCATCTACTGTGGTTGATGAATCGAAAAATGGCACCGCAAGCAAAGATGATGCAAGTGTGAAAGCGGATGAACCCGAATATATTCCCCCCAGTTTCACCAGTATGGCAGGATTCAAAAGTTGGTTGCAAAGCGGTGGAATAGAGGAAGAAAAACGGGCGGATTTGTTGAACAGTGTAAAAAATTCATCCACATTTAGTGCAACAGCCTATTGTCAACCTAAAATTGGCGATGGCAATCAAATGTTCCAAATTTCAAAAATTGATGCTTACCCTTATTCGGTGGTTTATCGGTATAGCTTTGTGAAAAATTCGGCAGTCAAAGGACTTGAGATTACAACTTACATTGATGCGAGTTATATGGCGGGAATTGAAAAAATAATGGAAGACACCTATGCAGAAATTGATAGCCCAGAAACCCGAGTTTTTGATAAATACGGTTTTGCCACAGTAAATGGGATTACCTATTATTATTATCATTATCCCAAGAGCGGTGCGACTATGATTTTTTGGAAAACCAATGGCAACACTTTCTATGGGAGATATTACGGAGATTATGACCAAATTAATGAAATTCTCCCCATGTTGGAGTTGGAACAAGTGAGCTACAAAATCAATACCGATGCAGAAGTAAAATAGTATGCATAGGAGTGTTATGATGAAAATATTTATGGCTATTTTATCTCTTGTGTTGACAATGAGCATGGTGTTCACAGGCTGTGGCGAGGAAACCTTTACCCCCACCGATGTGGATAGCAAGATTACACAAACCGCAGGGGACGCAACACAAGAAAACCAAGAGAAAACTTCGCCGGAAACAACCTTGTCTGATGAAGATGCACAAAAGGATGGCGAAGATAACGGATCACTTCGGGAAACTTCTGCGGTCAAAAGTGAGAAACAGGGAAATCAAACAACTGTGGTGGAAAACAATTCTGAAACCGATCAAAGCAGCGGGAAGAATAATGGTGATACTCAAGCTTCGCCGTCGGCATATATCCCCCCCAGTTTCACCAGCGTGGCAGGGTTCAAAAGTTGGTTGCAAAGCGGTGGAATAGAGGAAGAAAAACGGGCAGATTTACTGAACAGTGTAAAAAACTCGTCCACATTTAGTGCAACAGCCTATTGCCAACCTAAAATCGGGGATGGCAATCAAATGTTCCAAATTTCAAAAATTGATGCTTACCCTTATTCGGTGATTTATCGGTACAGCTTTGTGAAAAATTCGGCAGTCACAGGACTTAAAATTACAACCTACGTTGACGCAAATTATATGACGGGAATAGCAAATATAATGGAAGATACCTATGCAGAAATTGATAGTCCCGAAACCCGAGTTTTTGATAAATACGGTTTTGCCACAGTAAACGGAATTACCTACTATTATTATCATTATCCCGCCAACGACAGCACCACAATTTATTGGCAAATCAATGATAACACGTATTATGCTGTTTATTACGGCGATTATGACCAAATTAATGAAATTCTCCCCATGTTGGAGTTGGAACAAGTGAGCTACAAAATCAATACCGATGCAGAAGTAAAATAGTACGCACATAGGAGTTTTCAAAAAATTCTAAAAACTTGAAAAAATAGTGAGATATTTTCCCCCTTTGTGTGTTTAAGTAGTGAAGGGGGAGAGTTCTCCCTCAAATTGACATTCCATACGGAAGTGTGGTACACTAAACCTGTCAATAAATCCCAATGAAAAAGGAGCGTGTTGTTTATGAAAAAAATCCTGTGTTTGGTGCTTTGTGTTGCTTTGTTTTTGAGCGTGGCAACCACCGTTTTTGCAACCCCCCAAGAGGATATTGCCCTTTGTGAAACAACCGAACTTTCTTATGATGCCAAATTGGCATTGTCGGTGTTGCGGTATGCGGTGGGTAAGCGGGAAATTTTAACCACCGAGGATCTGTTTTATATGGATCTGTCGGATGACGGTACATTGGATGCCAAAGATGCTTTGGCAATTTTGAAAATCGCCGTGGGGAAACAGCAAGCGGTTGAACCCCGGGTCGTTACTCCTACCGAAGTGTATGATATTACTGCCACCGATGTTTCGGTGTACAGTTTTGAAACCACCAACCGTGGTGCGGTGGTCACCGTGATTCAAAACCATTGGGATTACCAAGTGGCGCATCTTCCTAAAAATGAACAAATGGACGATGCCTATTTTGACACCCACACCTTAATCAAAGTGCGGGTAGATAGTGAAAACGGCAACCGTTTGGCAGTGGAAAGCGTTGTCGTGAAAAACCGTCAACTGTTGTTGTATGGAGTGTGGCAAGAAGAACCTTTAGCCCAAGGGGAAGACCAGATTCTTGTGTACGCTATTCCCAAGGCGGCAGAGGTTTCTTTGGGCAGAATTTGTTATGCTTCGGTCAATGTTGCCACAGAGCCAGCGGTAACCATGATAGCCGGTGCCACGGCTGTTGATTGGGATTATATGAAGGATACTTATTACCAAAAGGTTGAAGAATCGGTTCAGATGATTGCCAGTCAAGAAGAATTGACCCGGTATTTAAATACCGTGGAATTGTATAAAACAGAGTATGAACCGCCCTACGTAGTTGGCCCCGACCCCTGGAAGGATCAATTGGTGCCTTCCATGGAACAACACC
>JAZNWL010000079.1:0-16902 GCA_045593325.1 Acutalibacteraceae bacterium
CTCATCGTCACAGGTTGCCTGGCGGAACGATATCAGAATGAACTGCTGTCCGCCATGCCCGAAGTGGATGCCGTGGTGGGCATTGGGCAAAACGGCAACATTGTTTCCATTGTGGATGAGGTGGTTAAGGGGGGCGAGCCCAAAGGCTTTTATGCGCCCAAAGGGTGTTTGCCTTTAAACGGGGAACGCCTGCTCATAAACCCACCCCACTACGCATATATAAAGATATCCGAAGGGTGTAATAACCGTTGCACCTATTGTGCCATTCCTGCCATTCGGGGAGAAATGCGAAGCCGAACGATGGAAGATATTGTCAGGGAGGCGAAAGACCTGGCTAATCGGGGTGTGCGGGAACTCATTGTGGTTGCCCAGGATACCACCCGTTACGGGGAAGACCTGTACGGCAAATGCGAATTGCCCCGCCTGCTGAATGAACTTTGCACCATAGAGGGCATTGACTGGATTCGGATCTTGTACGCCTACCCTGACCGCATCACCCATGAACTGTTGCAGGTGATGGCAAGTCAGGAAAAGATCGTGAAATATTTAGACCTGCCTATTCAGCATTGCAATGGGGAGGTATTACGGAATATGAACCGCCCGGGCAATCGGCAAGCCCTGGAAGACTGTATTGCCAAAATTCGGCAAATGGTGCCGGGCATCGTCATTCGCACCACCGTGATGGTGGGCTTTCCCGGGGAGACCCACCGGCAGTTTGAAGAACTGTGTGAATTTATTAAACAAGTGGAAATTCCCCGTTTGGGCTGTTTCGTGTTCTCCCCGGAAGAAGATACCGTTGCCGCAGGCATGGAAGGGCAAATTGAAAAGAAAATTGGGGAACATCGCCGTGATGTGATCATGAACACCCAATTCGACATTTCCTCCCGCTTTGCCGAAAGTCTGGTGGGCAAAACCCTGACGGTGCTGGTGGACGAATTTGATTACGAGCGGGAGATGTTCGTGGGACGCACCCCCTTTGACGCCCCCGACATTGACTGTAAAGTATATATTTCCGCCAAAGCCGCCACCATTGGGGACTTTATTCCGGTGGAAATTACCGGTTTGGAAGATTTTGATTACATAGGAAAGGCGGTGAGCCAATGAATTTACCCAATCAGTTGACCTTGCTTCGCATTTTCATGACCCCCTTCTTTTTGTTGACCTTATTGTGGGATTTTCCTTTCCACTATTTTGTGGCGCTCATCATTTTCATTGCCGCTTCATTGACCGACATGTGGGACGGCATGATTGCCCGCAAACGGAATTTGGTGACCGATTTCGGTAAATTTTTAGACCCCATTGCCGACAAAATGCTCACCACCTCCGCCTTTTTGGGATTCATGGTGTTGGGGCACGGGGTTGGCATTGTGTGGATCACCTTTGCGGTGCTCACCCGTGAATTTATGGTGGCTTCCATTCGCATGATGGCCGCCACCAAAGGGTGTGTCATCGCCGCAGACATGTTCGGCAAAGTGAAAACCGTGGTGCAAATGGTTGCCATTATTATGGTTATGGCATTCCACGGGTTTATGGATATTTTTGCCATGTTCCTGCCTGATTTCACCCTGCTGAACCTGCCTATGGAAATTCTGTATAACGTTGCCCTGTGGCTTTCGGCGGTGCTGACGGTGATTTCCGGGGTGAATTATTGGTGGAAAAACCGCCACTGCTTGGATTTTACCAAATTATAATCAACTTTTTTTCAAAAAAAGATAGATTTTTTTGAAAAATCGTGTATACTGATACTAATGCCATAAACAAGACAAGTAAGGGTTGTTTTTCCCTCAGAGAGAAAAGGTCGTGGGCTGAAAGCCTTTTCGGGTTCAAACCTTCCCCCAATGCCCTTGTTTGCAGGCGCCCCCAACGGGAACAGGATTCCTCAGTATGGGCGTTCGGGTGGTCGCTCCGTTATCGGCGAAATGAGTGAAAAGTAAGAGTGGAACCGCGTATTTGCGCCTCTTTCGTCCTGTGGGATGAAAGGGGCGTTTTTAGTTGTGTATCCCCCAGTCAAACGCTTTGCGTTTGCCAGCCCCCTTTAGGCAAGGGGGCCAAGAGGGCTTGGTGCAACAAGCAGGCTTTCCTTAGGTAAGGAAGGCGAGAAAAAACAGAAAGGAACAGATTTATGTTCAACCGTTTTCGTGACGAGATTGGTGCCATTAAACAGCGTGACCCTGCGGCACGGTCTGCCATTGAAATTTTAATGTTATACCCCGGCTACAAAGCCATTCGGATGCATCGTCGTGCCAACTGGTTTTTTCGCCACAACATGAAATTTTTTGCCCGCTATATTTCCCAACGGGCGGTGAAAAAAACAGGCATTGAGATCCACCCCGGGGCAACCCTGGGGCGGCGGGTATTCATTGACCACGGCACAGGAGTGGTCATTGGGGAAACCGCCGTGGTGGGGGACGACGTCACCATTTACCAAGGGGTCACCCTTGGGGGGACGGGGAAAGACACCGGCAAACGCCATCCCACCATTGAACAAGGGGTTATGATCGGCGCCGGGGCAAAGGTGCTGGGTCCCTTCACCGTGGGGGAACATTCCCGCATTGCCGCCGGGGCGGTGGTGCTTCATGAGATCCCCCCTTACAGTACCGCCGTTGGGGTGCCTGCCCGTGTGGTGAAACGGGGGAACATCCGCCTCACCGACGATTTGGACCAGGTTCACGTACCCGACCCCATTGCTCAAAAGCTGTGTATGTTGGAATCCAAAATTTATCATTTGGAAAAAAAGTTGAGGGAATATGAAAACAAAGAATAACGTTATATTTGATTTGGACGGTACCCTAACCGATTCGGGAAGGGGTATCAAAAATTCGGTGCGGTATATGCTAAACCGTTACGGGTTTCCCATGGAAAGCGAAGAACAGTTAAACCGCTACGTGGGGCCCCCTTTGCTCACAAGTTTTCAAACCTATTTGGGAATGGATGAAAAAACAGCAGGGGAAGCCATTGCGGTGTATCGGGAATACTTTACCACCAAAGGAATGTTTGAAAATGCGGTGTATGAGGGGGTAATTCCCCTTTTGGACACCCTAAAAGCACAGGGAAAACGGCTGTTCATTGCCACAGGAAAACCCACGGTGTATACCCTGCAAATTTTAGAGCATTTTCACCTTTCTCATTATTTTGACCGTGTGTGCGGAATTGGGCTGGAGGAAACCGATATGGGCAAAGCCCAGTTGATTACACAGGTAATTAAAAGTGAAAATCTTATTCCTACCACCTGCCTGATGGTGGGGGACCGTGAGTTTGATATATTGGGTGCCAAGGCAGTGGGCATTTCTTCGGTGGGAGTTACCTACGGCTACGGCACAAAGGATGAACTGCAAACCGCAGGGGCGGATTTTTTGGCTTCCTCGGTGGCAGAATTGCAAGAGTTATTACAGAAAATCCAATAGAGGAGAATTCGTATGAAAATTTTTAATACCTTAACCAGAGAAAAACAAGAACTCATTCCCATCAAAGAGGGGGAAGTGAAAATTTACGCCTGCGGACCTACCGTGTATAACTACATTCACATCGGTAACGCCCGTCCTTTGTGCGTCTTCGACGTGCTTCGCCGGTATTTGCAGTTCCGTGGCATGAAGGTGACCTACGTGCAGAACTTCACCGACGTGGACGACAAACTCATTAAAAAAGCCAACGAAGAAGGCATCACCGTGCCCCAGGTTGCCGAACGGTATATTGCTGAATACCGCACCGATGCCCATGGGCTGAATGTTATGGATGCTGACGTGCATCCCCGCGCCACCCAGGAAATGGCAGAAATTTTTGACCTGATCACCGCCTTGGTGGAACAAGGCTATGCCTACGAAAGCGGCGGGGACGTATATTTCCGTACCAATCAATTCAAGGAATACGGCAAACTTTCTCATCAGCCCCTGGAAGAACTGGAAGCAGGCGCCAGCGAGCGGGTGGATGCCGGGGACTTGAAAGAAAATCCCATGGACTTTGCCCTGTGGAAAGCCGCCAAAGAAGGGGAAATTTATTGGGATTCTCCCTGGGGTAAGGGTCGCCCCGGTTGGCACATTGAATGTTCCGCCATGTCCCGTCGGTATTTGGGTAAGAGTATTGATATCCATTGCGGCGGTCAGGACTTGATCTTCCCCCACCACGAAAACGAAATTGCCCAGTCGGAATGTGCCAATGGTTGCGAATTTGCCCACTATTGGATGCACAACGGCTACATCAACGTGGATAACCGCAAAATGTCCAAATCCTTGGGCAACTTCTTCACCGTGCGGGACGTTGCCGAGAAGTACGGCTATGAACCCATTCGGTATTTGATGATCGCCTCCCACTACCGTAGCCCCATTAACTACAACGTGGAAGTGATCGAACAAAACGTTCGGGCTTTGGAACGGCTGTATACCTGCCGTGAAGGGGTGGAATTTACCCTGCAAAATGCCACAGGCAGTTTGACCCAACAAGAACAGGAAACCGTAGCCGCTTTTGACAAACGGAAAGACCAATTCATTGCCGCTATGGACGATGACCTGAACACCGCCGACGGTATTTCCGCCCTGTTTGAACTGGCTCGGGATATCAACGTCGCCATGACAAAGAACCCTTCCAAGGAACTGTGCGAAATCGCCCTGGAACGTTTCAACCAACTGGCAAACGTGCTGGGTCTTTTGTACGAAAAGAAAGAGGATTCCATTGACGCAGAAGTGGAAGATCTGATTGCAAAGCGGACCGCCGCCCGTAAAAATCGTGACTTCGCCGAAGCCGACCGTATTCGGGATCTGTTAAAAGATATGGGCATTGTCCTTGAGGATACCCCTCAAGGCGTTAAATGGCATAAAGAGTAAACCATAAAATAAGAGACCCTCTGTGGAGCGAAATCCACAGAGGGTTTTGTTGTACCGGATTATTCAACAATAGTTTTGCTTTCATTGGCGGTGGGAGGGAAGGCGATCCAGGAAGAGCCCACGTTGATGTTCAGTTCTTCGCCATTTTGAGTAAAGAATTTCAAGGGGTCGCCGGCCTCTCCTTTTTCCCATTTAATGGGGGTGCAAGTGCCCTTTGATACATACATTCCGTCCCCTTCGGACAAAATAGTTCTCAGATGGTAATTGTCATCAAACTTGGGGCTTCTGGCATATAGGAGAAACAGATTGTCGGTAACGGTGTCTTCCCCTGTTTTATTGTCCTTATGGGTCTTGCTCATGGGACAGCGGGTATATTTCTTGGTTTCGGGGTTATAGGTAAAGGTGGTTTTGTATCCGTCGGACATGACGTAGGTTACTTTGTTACAAACCGTTTCAAAGGTTTGTTCGGTTTGGGCAAAGGTGAAGGCGTTGGGGGTGATCTCCTTTTTGCTTTCGGTGCGCCAGTCGTATTGTTTCAAACCTGTGCTGAGTTTTTCCCCTGTGGTAAACAGGCGGTGCTCATAGGCAAGGCCGTTGTTTTCCCGGAAACTGCTGCCGGAATAGGCGGTGATATTGTAATTGTCCATCCCCAATTCCCGCATGTAGGGTTTGGTGTAAACGTTGTCCTGTCCGCAATGAACGTAGGTGGCATCCAAGCCCTTGGCCAGTTGAACGTAGGTGTAGCGGGCGGAGCGGATGGAACCGATCTTATCCGCTTTGGAAAGGTCATAGAACACCGCCATCAAACGGGAAATGCCCCCTTCCACCAGACATTCAAACACCAGGTCGGCATCGTTCAGCCCGCATTGCACAGGCTGGGCGGTGGTGATGTTGTTCACCATAATGGCAACGGGACGTTTGTTTCGGGCGTTTTCTTCCACTTCTTTTACCCCGGTCAAGGGGTTTTCATATAACACAGGTTCCACCACCGTGGGGGTATCTTTCGAGGCGGTAATGGCGGAGGAAGTAAGTTCCGAAAAATCGTCATTCCCATCGCAACCAACGGTGCACAAGGTGGCAAGAACCAGGCAAAACAGTAACAGTCTTTTCAGCATAAAAACAAATCCTTTTGTCGAAATTTGGTACTTCTATTGTACGGCTTTGGCAGTTTTTTTGCAACTGTTTTTTTGCTTTTTCCAAATTTTCCTGTCCCCTTGACAAAGTTGGGAAAATTTGGTATGATATTGCTTGTAAGAGGGAGTAGCTTACAGCCCCATTGGGGTGACTGTTCATTCGTCAATACAACCCGGTTTCGGGTTCGGGTGAACACCGTTAGGTTGACAGGACTCAACCCGATCTGGAAGCAAGACTTTTACAGCACACCTGTGGCTGTAAAAGTTTTTTTATTTTCGCCACAAAATACGAATGAAAGAAAGGGGATTTCCAATGAAAGAGTATTTGAAATCCGCAGACGAGGTATTGACCCAGGTTCAATCCTCTGACAAAGGGCTGAAAAGTCAAGAAGCCCAAACCCGATTGGAACAAAACGGCAAGAACAAATTGCAGGAAGCCAAAGGCAAGAGCCTGGCAAGACGGTTCTTAGAACAAATTCTTGACCCTATGATTCTGATTTTGCTTGCCGCCGCCACCATTTCCGCCGTAACCGCGGTGATGGAAGGGGAATCCTTTGCCGACGTGTTCATCATTTTGTTCGTGGTGATCGTCAACTCGGTGTTGGGGGTATTCCAGGAAAGCAAAGCCGAAAAGGCCATTGAAGCGTTAAAACAAATTTCCGCCGCCACCTCCAAGGTATATCGGGACGGGGAAATTCAGGTGCTGAAAAGCGAAGACCTGGTTGTGGGGGACGTAATTGTGCTGGAAGCGGGGGACGCCGTTCCTGCCGATGCCCGTATTCTCACCAGTTTCAGCCTGAAAGCCGAAGAATCCGCCCTGACCGGGGAATCGGTGCCTGTGGAAAAATCCGCCGATGCCCTGTTGAGTGACAGCGGTTCGGTTCCCTTGGGGGATCGGGTGAACATGGTATATTCCGGCTCCACCATTGTGTACGGACGGGGCACCGCTGTGGTAACCGCCACAGGAATGGATACCGAAATGGGGAAAATCGCCCATGCCATCACCAATGCCGCCGAAGGGCAAACGCCCTTGCAAATTAAATTGGCACAGCTCAGCAAGATCCTTACCTTTTTGGTATTGGGAATTTGCGTGTTTATTTTCGGGTTCAGCCTGCTTCGTTCCGGGGCTTCGGGGATTTTAGATACCTTTATTTTAGCTGTCAGCCTGGCGGTTGCCGCCATTCCCGAAGGCTTGGTGGCTGTGGTGACCATTGTGTTGTCCATGGGGGTCACCAAAATGTCCTCAAAAAATGCCGTCATTCGGAAATTGACCGCGGTGGAGACCCTGGGCTGTACCCAGGTGATCTGCTCCGATAAAACCGGGACTTTGACCCAAAATAAAATGACCGTGGTGGAAAACTTCACCACCGACCAAACCACCCTGGCAGTGGGTATGGCACTTTGCAGTGACGCATACCTGAACAGCGAAAAGGTTGCCGAAGGGGAACCCACCGAATGTGCTTTGGTGAACTATGCCTATTCTTTGGGCCACGAAAAAGGGCAGTTGGAAGAAAAGGCACCCCGGGTGGGAGAAGTTCCCTTTGATTCCGACCGTAAAATGATGACCACCCTGCACAAAGTGGGGGACAAGGTGATGCAATACACCAAAGGGGCACCTGACGTGGTGCTTTCCCGTTGCACCCATTACTGGGAACAGGGAAAAGCGGTGGCAATGACCCCTGAAAAAGAAAAGGAAATTGAAGCCGCCAACAAAGGCATGGCAGACAATGCCCTGCGGGTGCTTGCTCTGGCAGTGAAAATCCATCCTCAAGTGCCCGAAACCATTTCGGTGGAATTGGAACAACAACTGATCTTCGTGGGGCTGGTTGGTATGATCGACCCGGTTCGTCCCGAAGTGAAGGTTGCCATTGAAAAATGCCTTTCTGCAGGGGTTCGCCCTGTGATGATCACCGGGGACCATCTGGACACCGCCGTTGCCATTGGTAAGGAATTGGGGGTTATCACCTCCGCCCACCAAGCCATTACCGGCGCCATGTTGGATGAACTGTCCGATGAAGAACTGGCAAAGAACATTCAGAAGTATTCGGTGTATGCCCGTGTGCAACCCGAGCATAAAGTACGAATTGTTACCGCCTGGCAAAGCCGGGGTATGGTGGTTGCCATGACCGGGGACGGGGTCAACGACGCCCCTTCCATTAAAAATGCCGATATCGGTATCGGCATGGGCATCACCGGTACCGACGTCACCAAAAACGTTGCCGACATGGTGCTGGCAGACGACAACTTCGCCACCATTGTGCTGGCGGTGGAAGAAGGCAGAAAAATTTACGACAACATCCGCAAAGCCATTCAGTTCCTGTTGGCTTCCAACTTAAGCGAAGTGTTGAGTATTTTCATTGCCACCATGATTGGATTCACCATTTTGAAACCCACCCACCTGTTATGGATCAACCTGATTACCGACAGTTTCCCCGCCCTGGCATTGGGTGTGGAAAAGGCAGAAGCCGATGTCATGAAACGCAAACCCCGTGACAAGAACGACGGTATTTTTGCCGGGGGTCTGGGCTTTGACGTGATCTACCAAGGGATTTTGTCCACCATTCTGGTGGTAGGGTCCTACTTCATCGGCCACTTTATGGAAGCAGGGGTTTGGGAATTTGTAAACTCCGAACACGGTATGACCATGGCGTTCTTAACCATGTCCATGTTGGAGATCTTCCATTCTCTCAACATGCGGTCTCAACGGGGTTCGTTGTTCGCCATCAAAGGGCAGAACAACTTCCTGTGGCTTGCCATGGGGGCATCCTTTGTGCTGACCACCGCGGTGATCTACGTGCCCTTCCTGAAAAACATCTTCGGCTTTACCGCCATTTCTTTTGCGGAGTATGCCGTAGCCATTGGCATTGCCTTGTTGATCATTCCCACGGTAGAAATCGTGAAATTCATTCAACGCAAGTTGCTGAATAAGAAATAATAACAACAAACCCGCTCTCCTGTGAGAGCGGGTTTTCTTATGGATTATTCCTTTTTCAAATACTCATCAATGGACAGAAAAAGGGCTGTAATTACCGATAGGGTTTGGGATTGTCGGTAACTTCTGCTAAATAATCAATACTGGTATGGTAAAACTCTGCCAGTTTAATAAAAACGTCAATGGGAACGTTTAATTTCCCGATTTCGTAATCAGAATAGGTTGTTTGATGAATTTTCAAAAAATCAGCCATTTGCGCTTGGGTTAAATCTCTGTCTTCCCGCATGTCCCGTAATCGTCGAAACATCATAATCACCTCATAAGGTATTATGCTTTAAGGGAATATGCCTTATTGACTTTTAAGGGAAATTCCCTTAAAATGATTTGGGAGAGGAGATGTTCCGTCATGAATGGTTGTTGTTTTCTCGGGCATAAAAACTGCCCCGAGGAATTGAAAAACCGCATTTTCCACACAGTGGAACTGTTGATTACAGAGAAAGGGGTAACACAATTTTATGTTGGTACACAAGGCGGGTTTGACAGGTTAGTATACCAGGTGCTGTGTGAATTGGAAGAAAAGTACAAGATTCAGGTCTTTGTGGTTTTGGCATATTTACATGGGAAACCCAACACGGAATACTATGATTACCAAAAAACGATTTTCCCTGATGTATTAACCAAAACACCCTTACGTTTTGCAATCAGTCGAAGAAATTCATTTATGATTACCCAATCGGATTACGTAGTTGCTTA
Source organism: Acutalibacteraceae bacterium (assembly GCA_045593325.1). Taxonomy (GTDB): domain Bacteria; phylum Bacillota; class Clostridia; order Oscillospirales; family Acutalibacteraceae; genus UMGS1484. The sequence goes on from JAZNWL010000079.1 coordinate 9,636, forward strand.
TATTAACACCACCTTTTCTCGGGCTTATGGAAATATTGAGGAGGCTATCAGGAAGAAAAAGCAAATCATCAATTTAGGGAATTATGATATACAAAGTATTGTATTGTAGCAAAGAGAACCACCGCAGATTTTTCATCTGCGGTGGTTTTGTGATATCTTACGATTTCTTTTTCAAATACTCATCAATGGAGCGGGCGGCGGTTTTGCCGGCTTCCATTGCCAGAATGACCGTGGCGGCGCCGCTGACAGCGTCCCCTCCGGCGAAGACGCCTTCACGGGAGGTTTGCCCTTTGTCATCGGTGAGAATACATCCTCGTTTGTCGGTATCCAGCCCCGGGGTGGTGGAACGAATGAGGGGGTTGGGGGAGGTACCGATGGACATAATCACGCTGTCCACGTTCAGGGTGAACCGGGAATTTTCTTTCACCACGGGGCGACGTCTGCCTGAGGCATCGGGTTCGCCCAGTTCCATTTCCACACAGGTCATGGCTTTCACGCGGTTTTGGTCATCCCCTATAATTTCGGTGGGGTTGCACAGGGTTTTGAACACAATGCCTTCTTCCATGGCGTGTTCCACTTCTTCTTTCCGAGCGGGCATTTCTTCTAACCCCCGACGGTACACAATGGTTACTTCCGCCCCCAGCCGTTTGGCGCATCGGGCGGCATCCATTGCCACGTTCCCGCCGCCAACCACGGCGATGGATTTTGCAGGGAACAGGGGGGTATCACTTTCAGGAAGATAGGCTTTCATTAAGTTGATACGGGTCAAGAACTCATTGGCAGAAAAGACGCCGTTTAAGTTTTCCCCGGGAATGTTCATAAAGCGGGGAAGACCTGCCCCTGTGGCGATGTAAACCGCCTTAAAGCCTTCCTCAAAAAGTTCGTCAATGGACATGAGTTTGCCCACCACCGAGTTGGTTTCAATTTCCACACCCAGCGCCTGTAACCCTTTGATTTCGGTTTCCACAATGGTTTTGGGCAGGCGGAATTCGGGAATCCCGTACACCAGCACACCCCCTGCAACGTGCAGGGCTTCAAACACCGTGACTTTATATCCCATGCGGGCAAGATCTCCGGCGCAGGTAAGCCCCGAGGGGCCCGAGCCGATAATGGCAACCTTTTTGCCGTTGTTGGGCAGTTGGCTGGGCCACACCTTGGCGGTTTTGTTGTGGGTATCTGCCACAAACCGTTCCAGCCGACCGATGCTCACCGGCTCCCCTTTGATGCCCCGCACACAACGAAATTCGCATTGGGTCTCCTGGGGGCATACCCGTCCGCACACGGCGGGTAAAGAGGTGGAGCGGGAAAGAATTTCATAGGCGCCTTCCAGGTCGTCCTGGGTGATTTTTTGGATAAACCCGGGAATGTCAATGCCCACAGGGCATCCTTCCACACAGGGTTTATGTTTGCAAGAAAGGCAACGCTCTGCTTCTTCCTTTGCCATTTCGGGGGTATACCCCAGGGCAACTTCTTTGAAGTTTTGGTTGCGAACGTCGGCATCCTGATGGGGCATGGGAACACGGGCCCCACTCATATTAGCCATTTTGGTTGCCCCCTTTCAACAGGTTACAATGTTCTTCACGGGGTTTGTATTGGGCGCCACGGGACATGGCTTCGTCAAAATCCACCAGGTGTCCGTCAAATTCAGGGCCGTCCACACAGGCGAATTTGGTTTCGCCCCCCACCGTCAGCCGACAGCCCCCGCACATGCCGGTACCGTCGATCATAATGGGGTTCATGCTGACAATGGTTTTGATGCCGTATTCTTTGGTAAGTTTACAAACGAATTTCATCATCACCAAAGGACCAATGGCAATGACCTGGTCATAGTCTTCTCCCGATTCGATCAGGGCTTTCAAAGCGTCGGTCACCAGGCCTTTTTCCCCGGCGGAGCCGTCGTCACTCATTAATAGGTATTTTTCGCTGACCTGCTGAAATTCCTTTTGTAAAATCACCAGGTCCCGATTGCGGAACCCCACCACCGAATGAACGGTGGCACCTTGTTCATGCAGGGCTTTTGCCACAGGGTAGGCAATGGCGCAACCAACCCCGCCCCCCACAACGGCAACCTTTTTCAGTCCCGTCAGGTTTGTGGGTTTGCCCAAAGGCCCTACAAAGTCGGCAAGGGTGTCTCCCACTTCCTTTTGGTTGAGCTTTTGGGTACTGCCCCCAACGATTTGGAAGATGATGGAAACGGTGCCCTGTTCTTTGTTGCAGGCGGCAATGGTTAAGGGAATCCGTTCCCCCAATGCATCCACCCGTAAAATTATAAATTGCCCCGGCAACGCCTTGGCGGCAATACGGGGTGCAAGAATATCCATGCGGGTGACGGTGGGGTTTAATCTTTCTTTTCCTATAATTTCAAACACAAAAAAACCTTCTTTTTTGAATTCAGGTGATAAAGTAAATCAAATTCACCTTACATTCTATCAAAAAAGAAGGATTTTGTAAACAGAGTTAACATAAGAATCGGCAGAAATTTTCGAAAAATTTTTCCCAAAAAGAAGGGATGTATGGCTGAATTTCCAAGGGAGTGTCCACCGTAACGGGTACCGACTGTATTACCTGCTCTTTATAGGTCAGTTCCAACTGCCCCACGGTTTGACCTTGCGCCAATGGAGCGTACACAAAGGGGGGCAACGCCAACCGAAAGGCAAGGTCTTTTTTGGCAGACTCCGGCAAAGAAAGGGAAAGTTCCGGGTGGGAAAGGGTAACGGTGTCCCGGATTCCCCCCACCGCAGGCAGGGTAAGGGTATTTGCCGGGTGGGTGATGGGTTCGGTCAGGGAAAAGCCGTAGTCCAGTAGGCTGATATGGTCGTTCCAGTCGTCAGGGGCAGAAAGGGTAACGCAAAGTAAGGTTGCCCCCTGCCTTGTGGCGGCAGACACCAAACACCGCCCCGATTTTTTGGTGAACCCCGTTTTCACCCCAATGCACCCCTCGTAAGAAGTCAGCAGGCGGTTGTGATTTTGCAGGGTGCGGCGGTAAGGGGGATTGCCGTAATATACTGTGGCTTTGGGGGCGGCGGCAATGGTGCGAAAGTCTTTATTTTTCAGGGCGGCGACGGTGAGCAACGCCATGTCGTAGGCGGTGGAATAATGCTGTTCATCGTCCAGCCCCGAGGGGGTAACGAAATGGGTGTTTTTCATCCCCAGGGCGCAAGCCTTTTGGTTCATGGCATCTGCGAAGGCGGTAAGGCTTCCCGAATGAATGATGGCGGCGGCATTGGCGGCATCGTTGCCGGAAGAAAGCATCATGCCGTAGCATAAGCCTTCCCTGGTAACAACGTCCCCCGCAAGTAACCCCATGCTGGTGCCTTCCACCTGTACCATGTCTTCAGTAACGGTGATTTGCTCTTGCAGGTTGCCCTGTTCCAGCAATAAAAGGGTGGTCATAATTTTGGTGGTGCTTGCCATGGAACGCTTGACGTCAGCATTTTTTTCAAAAAGCACCAGCCCTGTGTTGGCGTCCATCACAATGGCGCTCCCAGCGGAAATGCTATGGGGTTTTTCGGCGGCATACACCGTGTTCCAGGGCAGAAACAGGGCGCACAGGAAAAGTAAGATGACCCGCCTCATGATGGGGTCAACTCCAGAAAGGATTGTTGCAAGACCCCGGTTTCTTCCAAAGAAAAGCCGTGCATAAAGCCGTCCAACGCCAGGGTGCAAATATCCCCGCCGATGACTTCGTTTTTGTAGATCAGCAGGTTGGCAACTACCCCTGTGGGTAGGTCAGGGTAATTATACACCTCGTAGGTATACCGCTTCACCGCCTTGCCCCGATAGGGGGTCAGGTCAAAATTCTGGGCAAGTTGCAGGTCGTTATAAATGGTATACACCCGATTAAATTCACCGGGAATGGTGATCTCCTGCACTTCTTTTGGGGTGGCAGACACTTCCCAGCCGTATTCCTTTAAAAATTCACTGCCGGCAGTGTCCACGTTCCCCGAAAGGGGCACCGATACCGACAGGGCTTCTTTCCCGAAGCCTGTGGCATCAATCAGCAACAACACCGCCAAACACAAAGCGGCAATGCCCAAAAACAGTTTCAGCCGTTTGGATAACAATCCCGTGATGATCATACACACACATCCTTTGTTTATGTGTATGAGGAAAGGGGGTGGGGTTATGCTGACTTTTTACAAAGATACCCTGCCAGGGTGACTGCCCCCAAGGACAAAGCAGATTTTATAAAAATGGCTTTTTTCAAGGAACTTGCCAATCGCAAGGCAATGCCCAAAAGCAGGTGACGGGCAAGGTCGATTTTGGGGTTGCCCCGATTTTTGTTGTAGCAAGCCAAAGCCACCGACACCACCCCGGTAAGAATAAAAAAGACGGTTGATTTTTTCATGATTTCACCTCATGGGTAGTATGCCCCAAAAGGAGAAGAAAACGGGCGTTATTGCTCTCCGATTTGAATCATTTCTGCTTTTGTTTATAATCTGCCATACGATCACCTCTTTTGTTAAGTATAGGTCAATTTCACCCTATTGTCAAATAGGTCGAAATGCCATAATATAGGTGGTGATATTATGAGCAGGCTAAAAGAATTAAGAAAAGAACGTGGTTATACACAGGTGAAAATGCAAATGCAAATGCTTACGGGCATAGACCAAAGCGACTATTCCAAGATTGAGAATGGTAAGCGGTATTTAAGTTTTGAACAGTGCATTAAGGTTGCCGATGCCCTGGAAACCAGTATGGATTACCTTGCAGGCAGAACCGACCAAAAAGAACCGTATCCCAAGGCTAAAAATCATAAGTAAAATAAAAAAAGGCCGCTTGAGGCACACGACCTAAGGAAGTGTGCCTCAAGCGGCCTTTTTTTGTGTTTAGGGTCGAGACCTTACACGTTTGTGGGAGTAACGTCAGTAGGGGTTACGCTTTCAATGGGGAACGTATCAATGAGATTCACCGCGAATCGCAACACCAATAAGGCGTCTTTGGCGTCCACAGAGCCGTCCCCGTTCAGGTCGGTCACTTCCTCATGGAATACGGTTACAGGTTTATTTACCGCCTGTTTCAGAATGTTCAAAGCATCCACTGCGTTGACCACCCCGTCAAAGTTGCTGTCCCCCAAGGGGATAGACTTGAACAGTTTCATGGACACTTCTTTTTGGAAGGTTCCCTGGGTGATGGTGACGGGAAGATCATTTCCCGAGATTTTCCCCAGGGAGATGGTGAAGTCCTTGGTGGGGAGCAGAGAACCGTCGCTGAACACCTGCACCACTTCAAAATCTTCGGTGCTCAGGGAATATCCCGACAGAATACAGGGGTTCAGCACCTTCACCTGAATGTCGGTTTGCAGGGCGGTTTCCTTTAAAAATTTGGTGTAGTCCAGGCAGATCCAACCTTCTTGTTGGTTATAGGAAATTTTACCCCAGTTTTCTTTGATTTCGGTAACTTCCACACGGGTGGCATGGGGAATGACCCCTAAACTTTCACTGGAGGCGGAATTTTCTTTCCGCAAATGTAAGCCGTTGTCGGAATTGATGGCATAGGTGCCGGTGCTGTAAACCACCGCTTTCTTTTCCACCGTTACGGTGAACACCCCCGACTTGGCACCGTAGGTGACGTATACTTTGCAACTGCCTTCCCCGTCGGAGGAAAAGCCGTTGATGCTGTATCCCGAGGTGAGGGTTTTGGAAGTGCCGTCGCTGTAAAGGGCTTTCACCTTCATGCCTGTGGTATCCAATTTATCCCCAACCGCATATTTGGTTTTGGTGGGCGGGGTGACTTCCAGCCCCCGCAGGGTAACGGTGGTTTTGGCAAATTCCAGGGAGAACCATCCCTTTTGGTTGTTGTAGGTGGTGTAACCCCAACCGTCGGACACTTTGGTGACCGTAACGGTGGCATTGTAGGGAATGGCGGTAAGCACCGAATGAGAAGTGCCTGCCCCTGCCCGCAGGTTTACGCCATTGTCCGAAGTGATGGTATATTTCCCTGCTCCGATGGGGTCAATGGACGTGTCGTAAGAGGTGGCAAGACTGCCTGTACCGTTGTGCACCCCTTTATAGATCTGAATTTTGGTGACCCCGTCGGCATCGTAAGAAAACAGATTGGTGTAGCCGGTGTTGGCAGGGTCCATAATGTAAACCGTGGAGCCCTCAACCTTATCCACCGCCACGTAGTGACCGCCGTTTTTCACCATGGCAACCACCACACAGCCGTCTTTAATGTAGGAAGCAATGGTGGCGGCTTTCTGGGCTTTGGTGCCCGAAAGGGTAGCGGCGCCTTGGTAGGTGAACTTGCCGTTGTAATCGTCCACCGCACTCCAGACGATCCACCCTTGAGAGGTGAGCCCGCCGTTGTTTTTCAGCCAGGTGCAGAAGATCCCCGGGTTAAACACCGCCGTATTGTCCGCCACCGAGCCGGAATGGACCATGAGTTTGGCAATGGACGTGATGGCGCAACCGGATTTGGAAATGGTGTCGGACGTACCGAAGGTGATGGACCCCCAACGAGGGTCAGACTGCAACCAGGTACGGTATTCGGCTGCCGCTTGTACCCACGTGGCAAACAGGGACAGGCACAGCACGAAACATAGCAAGATAGAAACGATTCTTTTCATAAAATTCCTCGAATGCTTATAAGATATCAGGCTTTTGAGAAAGATGCAGGACGCACTTTTTTCGCAGGTGGTATCTGCTGGTTCTGCATGCTGTTTTACACCCGCGTTCCTGTGACTTTATCGGAAGTCTAAAAGTTACAATTTGTAACCATTATCCTCTATTTTCGTAGAAATGTCAACGGAAAATTGACGGAAAATGCAGGAAAATTGACGGAAAACGCAGGAAAAAGGGGGGTGATTACCGGAGGAAACGAGTTTGGCTGACGCGAATGGTGCAGGATGCCCTTTTCTTCCGCCTGTTAGGCGTATGTGATACGTCGAAGGCGGAAAAAAGGGTAAATAGGTGCAAAAACAGGGAAACCATCGAGGTTTCCCTGTTTTTTGTGTATCTTATAGATTGTAAGTTTTTATTTTGTGTGTTACATTTTTGCACCTATGCTCCTGTGCTATTATCGTCAGTCAGGATATACGGCTCTTGCGCCGCCAATATATTTGGGGCGGGTTCTGGCGCACACCACGTGAGCTTCGCCGATGGTGGTTTGGGAAATCCGCACAGGCACTGCCACTGCCCGCAGGTGCATACCGATCAAGGTGTCCCCAATGTCAATGCCGGCATCGGCTTTCACCCTTTCCACCGCTACGGGTTGTTCCAGGGATTCCCACAGGGCGGTGGCGAAGGAGCCCCCTGCTTTGGGTTGG
>JAZNWL010000080.1:0-21076 GCA_045593325.1 Acutalibacteraceae bacterium
TAAAACTCGCAAAGCAAATAACACTCTTTTGGAAATATTTCGCCGTTGGCGAAGTATTCCAAAAGAATATCACTGCGAAGCAATATCACTCGCCGCAAGGCGAATAAAACTGCCCAAGTGTCCTTGAGAACACTTGGGCAATCAGTCGGGGGTTTGTGATACAACTTACAAGGTCATAAAAAGAGAGGAAACCAAAATCAATATAATGCAAACGGGAGCAATATATTGGATCATCACCTTGAACAGGCCCTTCGTTTTAAAAGTACCGGTTTCTTCAATTTCTTCAATCAGCACTTTGGGTTTGATCACGTAGCCAATGAACAGGCAGGTTAAGAATGCCACAATGGGCATGATCACGCTGTTACTGATAAAGTCGAAGAACACCAGGAAGTTTTTGCCGAAGATGGTGATACTGTCCCAAGCGCCAAAGCCCAGGGAAGAAGGAATACCCACGGCAATACAGCCCAGCAACACAATCAAGCAAATGAGTTTACGGTTCCAGCCGAACTTATCCATAAAGATGGATACCACCGTTTCCATCAAGGAGATGGAGGAAGTAAGCGCGGCAAAAAGCACCAACAGGAAGAACAAAGCGCCAATAACACCCCCTGCAGGCATTTGGCTGAACAAACGAGGCAAGGTGGTAAACATAAGCCCCATGCCTTCCCCAACTTCCCCACCGTTTAAGGCATAAGAAGCAGGAACGATCATCAGCCCTGCCAGGAAGGCAATGCCGGTGTCAAACCATTCGATTTGATGCACCGAGGATTCCAGGTTCACGTCCTTCTTCATATAAGAGCCATAGGTGATCATTATGCCCATGGCCAGGGACATGGAATAGAACAACTGACCCATGGCGGCAAGAACGGTGTTCACCGAGAAATGGGAGAAGTTGGGTTTCAGGTAATACACCAAGCCGTCTATCGCACCGGGCAGGAACAAAGCATAAATGCCAATAAACAGGGTCAGCACCACCAGAATGGGCATCATGATCTTGCTGACCTTTTCCACCCCTTTTTCCACCCCGAACAGTACAATGAGGGCGGTAATGCCAATGAATACCGCAAACCAGATAAGAGGCTCCCAGGTGGTGGCACGGAAGGTGGTGAAGTAATCCTTTTGGGCTGCAGCCTGCATATCCCCGCTGACAAACACCCACAAGAATTTGGTAACCCAGCCCCCGATAACCGAATAATAGGGCAAAATGATCATAGGCACAATGGATGCCAAAATTCCGATAAAGGAATATTTTTTGTTCAAAGCTTTAAAAGCACCGATGGCACTTTTTCCTGTTTTCCGACCCAAGGCAATTTCAGCGGTCATTAACGCAAAGCCTAATGTTAATGCCAGAATCACATAGGTCAGCAAAAACATGCCGCCGCCATATTCAGCGGCTAAATACGGAAAACGCCAGATGTTCCCCAGACCCACGGCAGACCCTGCCGCCGCCAGAACAAACCCGACTTTCCCGGTAAAACTACTACGTTTTTCGGTGGACAGAAAAGTATCTCTCCTAACTTTTTTCATATCTTTACAAGTATACCAATTCAGACAAATTAAGTCAATGTTTTTCCGCAGGAAAGATACAAAAGATGACAACCTTTTTCTTTTAAGTAGTCAAATTGTTCCTGCCCCGTGCAATGGCAGGTGATATATTCACTGTCATATTGATTGAGGGTTTGTCCCAAAGTTTCCAAATGGGAATCCAAGGGGAAATGGAACAGATGCATGCCCCCCACAAACACGTCAGGGGAAAACCAAGCCATGATATTTTCAATTCCCTTATGGGCGCATCCACTGAACAGCACCCGTTTTTCCCCTTCCTGAATTTCCAGATACAGTTCGTGGGAAAATTGGTCAGGCACAACAGTTTCCCCCACCTTTTGGGTGAGCCCCCCGTGACGAAGGGGCACAACCAAGGAAGGTTTGGGCATACGAAGGGCAATGCCCTCCCCAAGAAGGGTATCTCCCACCACAGGGCAAAGTTGCGGGTGCCCTTTCAGAGCAGGGTCCAGCCCAATATATTTTTCCAGAGAATCGTAAAAGTCCCCAAAGGCATTTTCATGAAGATAGACCTTGGCGGTGGAATTCACCGACAAAAAAGCGTTTAGTCCCCCACCGTGGTCGTAATGTCCGTGGGACAGCACCGCCATATCCACCAGGGACAGATCCACTCCCAAAGCCTGAGCATTGGAAAGCAAAACGTCGGTTTGTCCGAAATCCAACAGAATCTTCTTGTTCCCTGTTTCAATATACACACTCAGCCCATGCTCCGCCTGCAAGGCAGGGTTATGGGTGGTGTTTTCACATAAACAGATCAGTTTCATATCCTCAACTCCTCGGATAGGAATAGTGTAACATAAAATCTGAAAAATCACAAGGAGAACGGAGATATCATTGTGCGTTCTTGAAAAAAGCCACCGCTACGGCGCCGGGGCCGGCATGGGTTCCGATGACACTGCCGATGGTGGTGTACCGCAAGGTATCCAGGTTGCCGTCCCACAGGGGGCGGCTGTCTTCCATATATTTTTTCAGCATCACGTCAGAAAGTCCGGAGTAACCCAGCAGAACAGGTTGACTAAAGTCCACGCCCCCCACCTTTTCGATTTCCTGCACCAACAGGTTATTCCCCTGTTTGGAACCACGGGCTTTGCCCAGGGGTATGATTTCCCCATTCACCAAGGACAGCACCGGTTTAATGTTCAGCACCCCACCGGCAAAGGCGGCGGTTTTGGAGATGCGTCCGCCTTTTTTCAGGTATTCCAGGGTATCCACCAAGGCAACGATGATAATATTTTTCTTCTTTTCTTCCAGGATTTCAACCATTTCTTCTGCCGAAAGTCCCCCCTTTGCCAACTGCAAAGCAACTTCCACCAAAATGGCTTGACCAATGGCAGTGGAGCCGCTGTCCACCACGTACACGTTATCATAGTCCGAAGCGGCAATGCAGGCACTTTGATAGGTGCCTGACAGTTTAGAAGACAGGGTAATTACCACAGCTTGGTCTTCTGGTTGCAGGGGTTCCAGCACCCGCAAAAAATCGTCGGGAGTGGCTTGGCTGGTGGTGGGAATTACGTCCTGTTCCACCAGTTTTTCGTAAAAGGCGGTATGGTCGATGGTAACACCGTCAATAAATTCTTCCTCCCCAAAGCGAACCGATAAGGGCACCACGGTGGCTTGTTCTTTCAAGTGGGGTAACAGATCGGCAGTGGAATCGGTAATGATTTTTACGCTCATATTCTCAATCCTTTTCATGGTTTTTGTTGAAAATGGTGTTTAAGTTGTTGAAACTTCAACAAGTGAACTATATCATACTTTTGTTAAAATGTCAACAAGTTTGCACCGAAAAAGAAAATGCCTTCCCTGTTTGGCTCACAAAGAAGGCATGCTTTTTTACAGTTGTTCCACCGGGAAGGAGTCGATCTTCTTCACCGCCCGTTTTAAGATCAGCAGGGCATCTTTCGCATTGATGGCGTTATCACCGTTTAGTTCTGCCAGTTCCAGTTGGTCATCGGTAAACAGGGTTTTACCCACGGAATATTTTAACACTTCCAGGGCATCCTTGGCATCAATGCTATTATCCCGGTTCACGTCTCCGTAAGGCAGTGGTTCCACAGGATCAGTGGGAGAGTCCGGGTCAGGGGTGGGTTGGGGATCGGGCGTAGGTTGGGGGTCAGGGGTGGGTTCTTCCACTTGAGCCGCGCCCAGCAGGGCGAATTTATCAATAATGGCAATTTGAGCGGTGGTATCTTCAAACCACATACCACAGCCTTCACATTCAAAAAATTCCTGTTTATAGGTTTGGGGATCGTTGATTTCTTTCACTGAATGGGTATGTTTGGCTTCATAGGTCAGCCCGTAGCCTTGTTCATACACGATCTGTGACGTATAACTGCCGTTTTGGTATTTGGGAATGGAAACGGGGAGTTTCCCCTGTGCACCGAAAACACCCAAGGCAACTTCAATGCCCGCGATGATGTTGGGGCCGTAGGCTTCATCGTCGGTGGTGGCGCCCCCGGTCAGGGCCTCGGTGGGGTCCAGGGTGGACCCTGCACAGCCGTACACTGCCAGCACTGCGTCGGCATTACTATACAGTTGCACGTCGTAGGGTTTATCCACCGATTGCACCACGGTGATTTTCCCTTGGCTTTCGGCATAGTCCACGATATTTTTTACCCCTGCATACAGGTAGTTATTGGAAGACACCTGTGAGGGATAGGCGATTTCGGAGTTGATGATAATAGTATCTGCCCAATCCAGGTAAGACCGAACGTCCTGCACCCGAGAGGAAGCAAATTTTACCACCTGCACCTGGGCGCCTTCAGGGATCAAGCCTGCTTCTTTGGCACGGAACCATGCCATGGACATTTGGGCTTTTTCGTTATTATAGGGCGCCAACAGCAAAACCTTGCTGGAAGAGGTGATATTCAGGGGTAAGGTATTATTTTTGTTTTGCACCACCGTTACCGAGGCGGCGGACAGTTCCCGCTCTGCCTGGCGGTTTAAGGCACAACCCACCGTTTCCTTCGCAATTTGAAGGGAAGTTTCCTCCCCTGTGGTATCCAGAATCCCCCGATTTGCCTTGACGGTGACAATGCGGGTGACGGCATCGTTGATTCGGCTCATGGGAATGGTGCCGTTGTTCACGGCGGTTTCGATGCCGCTGATGATGGCGTCTAAATTTTGCAGATGGCTTTGGTTATATAAGGTACAGGGCATACACAGCATATCCACCCCGGCGGAAATGGCAAGCACTGCCGCTTGCACCTGGTCCCAGGAATTGGAGATGCCAGCCATGTTCATGGCGTCGGTGGTAACGATGCCTTCAAAGCCCATCTGGGTCTTCAAAAGACCTGTAACGATATCGTCCGACAGGGTGGCAGGCAAGGATTCGGCTTTGCCTGTTTTAGTGGAAACAATGGTATCCTTTTCCAACTGGGGATAAAGAATATGGGCGGTCATGATCATATCAATGCCCTGGTCGATGGCGATTTCGTATGGTTTTAATTCGCAATTTTTCAAAGTTGCCAGGCTTTTGTTTACCGAGGGAAGTCCATAGTGGGAGTCGGTGGCGGTGTCCCCATGGCCGGGGAAGTGTTTGGCGCAACCAATGACCCCATATTCTTTGAGACCTTGAATATTGGCGGCTGCCATATTGCCCACCAGGGAGGGTTATCACTGTAAGACCGCAACCCGATAACGGGATTGTTGGCATTATTATTCACGTCCACCACGGGAGCCAGGGTACTGTTCATTCCCAAAGAGGACAGTTCTCTGCCGATGATCTTCCCTGCCACTTTGGCATATTCAGGATCGTCGGTTGCCCCCAGTGCCATATTCCCCGGCAGGGCAGTCCCTGTGGCAAGGCGGTAAACCATGCCCCCTTCCTGGTCGGCGGTGATGATCATGGGAAGCCCCCCGTTTTTGGTGACGGCGGTTTGCATTTCTTTGGTTAAGTTATACACCTGTTGGGTATCGGTCATATTCTGGGCGAAATAAATCAGTGCCCCGAACTGATAGTCTTCCACAATGGTCCGAACCTGGTCGTTCATGACCGTAAAGGCTTGTTGGGAGCCGCCGTTACTCCAATAGCGGAAGTCCACCATGAGCATCTGGCAGATCTTTTGCCGAAGGCTCATGCTTTGCACAATTTGTTCCACACGGGTGGTCACGTCGGTTCCCTCCCCTGCGGCGGGCACACACACCCCCACCGCCAACAATAAACTCAGCACAAGACATAAGAATTTATATTTCATACCATACGTCCCCTTTTTCCCTTTGATAGGGATAGTTTACACTGTATACCTTAAATTATATTTAAATTTATCCCGATTGTAAATACATTTATCAAAAAATTATGATATAATACAAACGGCGTGTAACCTTTTTTGAAACTATGCGTCTGATAAACAGCAAGCCCGAAAAGCAGAATGGGAGGGGAGGAAGCCATCAAAAAGGATACTGTAGAAGAATTGTTTGAACAATATTATAACCAACTGTTGCTTTATACCCTTTCTTTATGCGGTAACAAACCCGTGGCGGAAGATGTGGTTGCCACTGCTTTTTTTAAGGCATTGCAAAGTGTGGATACCAACGTTCAGCAATTCAAACCTTGGTTGCTGGCGGTGTGCCGTAACGAATATTTTTCTCTTTGCCGAAAGAAAAAACATTATGCCACAGAGGAAGTTCCCGGGGATCTGCCGGACGATTCTCCGGACATTTTAGACCGCATTATCCGTGACGAAGAATACCGGGCATTGTATCGGGCGGTTTCTTTATTGCCCCCCGCCCGAAAAGAGGCCATTACCTTATTCTATTTTCACGGTCTTTCGGTGCATGATATTGGTACCATTATGAACAAAAGTGAAAACAACGTAAAAGTTTTACTTCATCGGGGACGCACCGATTTAAAACATATTTTGGAGGTTACAGAATGAATTTTGAAGAATTATATCAAAAATACAAAGCGGGAACCGCCACCCCTGAAGAACAGGAAGCGGTGAAACAGGAAATTGAAAAAGCAAAACGAATCAGTTCTCTTCTGGACGGGGAGTTTGCAGGAGATATCGACCCCCTTTCCCCTGCCGACAAAACCGCCGTACAAAAAGCCAAAAAGGCATTTAACCTGCGCAACACCCTGAAAACCTTTCTTATTGCGGTAATCAGCATCACGGTGGTGGGCAGTCTGGTTTGCGGCGGTATTTTCGCAACCGCCTTTTTCTCGGCCAACAATGCCAAAACCGTTACCGCGGATCAAGCCATTGATTCCGCCAAGGAACTGCTTGCCCAACACCTTGGGATAGGAGAAACAGTGGAAATGATCGTAAACGATACCGAAGAAGAATTGGATATTGGCAGTAAACTCACCGATTCGGTATATCTTTACGAGATCCAACTGATATACGGCGATTACTCCTACGAAATTCAGGTAAGTTCCAAAACAGGGTATGCCCTTCTTCGGGATAAAGAAGCCCTGAAAAGTCAGAACAAAAACCAGGAAAAGACCCAGAAATATTACGTGACCCATTAGAAGAAAGATATGAAAATTTTAATTACAACCGATTTATATACTACCGATACCAACGGGGTGGTCACTTCGGTGAAAAACTTGTTTGATGAATTGAAAAGCAAAGGGCACGACGTTCGGATCCTTACCCTTTCGGAACGAATGCGAAGCTACCGGGAGGGAGCGGTGACCTACATCCGTTCCATGCCCTTGGGGATTTATCCTAACGTGCGAATGCCCTTATCCTACCGACACCCTTTGATTCAGGAACTCATAGACTGGAAACCTGACGTGATTCACAGTCAATGTGAATTTTTCAGTTTCCAATATGCTTTGCGCTTGGCAAAACACATCAAAGCCCCCATTGTTCACACCTATCACACCATGTACGAACAATACGTAACCTATGTGATTCCCTACCGCCCCTTGGGCAGGTGGGTGATACGGAAGTTTGTAAAAAACCGTCTGAAACGGGTTGCCACGGTAATTGCCCCCACCTTTAAAGTGGAGCAATCCTTATTGGGCTACGGTATGAAAAATGCCATTCGGGTGATTCCCAGCGGCATCAGTCTGGAACAACACAGTCATCCCCTTTCCCCGGAAGAACGCATGGAAAAACGCAAGGCCTTGGGAATTGCACCCCGGGGGCAGGTTTTGATCAACCTGGGACGGTTGGGCACTGAAAAGAACGTGACCGAACTTTTGGACTTTTTTGCCAACGCCCTGAAAGAAGACCCCACTTTGGTTTTCCTCATTGTTGGTGACGGACCTGCCAAGGCAGGGCTGGAAAAACAAACTGCAAGGCTGGGCATTGCCCACCGAGTGCTGTTCACAGGTATGGTGGACCCTGCAACCGTTGGGGATTACTATCAACTGGGAGACCTTTTTGTCAGCGCTTCCACCAGCGAGACCCAGGGGCTGACCTACGTAGAAGCCGCCGCCAACGGATTGCCCCTTCTTTGCCGACAGGACCCCTGCCTGAAAGGGGTTATTGCTCAAGGGGAAAACGGGTATGAATATACCAATGAAGAAGAATTTCTTCATGCTCTGCATCAAATCACCAAGGACACCCAATGGCGAAAATCAGCAGAAAAGAAAAGTCGGGAAATTGCCGCCGCCTTTGACAAAGAAGCCTTTGGCAATGCGGTTGAAGAAGTATATACTTCTGTTTTATAAATTCTAAAAAAAGTGCCCAGGGAAAGCCTTCACTTTCCCGGGGCGCTTTGATTTATACAAGGATTTTATTCTCTTGCGTTTTATTTTTCAATGGGGAACCGTTCAATTTTATTTACGGCATATTTTAGATTTCCAAGGCATCCTTGGCATTGATGCCGTCTAACAGGTCAAACGTAACCCCTGCACCAACCAAAACATTTTCGGTGTTGGAATCCCAACGAACCAAACTGTTTTGAGAAAGGTTTAACACAATGGTATTATTGCTGTTTCTTTATGAATCAATCTACTTGGTGCCAAAAAGACGGTCCCCTGCATCTCCCAGTCCGGGAAGGATGTACCCATTTTCGTTCAGGCAACGGTCCAGAGTAGACACGTAAACTTTTACGTCAGGGTGGGCTTCAGCAACAGCGGAAACCCCTTCGGGAGCACCGATGATTGCCATGAACCGAATGTTTTTGCAACCCTTCTGTTTCAAGGCGCTAATGGCGTCGATGGCACTGCCGCCGGTTGCCAACATGGGGTCCACCAACAGTACGAATTTTTCTTCGATGCCGTCGGGTAATTTACAGTAGTAAGAATGAGGTTCCAGGGTTTCTTCGTCACGGTACATACCGATATGCCCTACCCGTGCCAGGGGGAACAAAGTGTGCACCCCATTGACCATGCCCAGGCCTGCCCGCAAAATGGGAACCACCACAATGGCATTGTCGGCAATCATTTCCTGGGTACAGGTTTCCAAAGGGGTTTTGACCTCCCGGTTTACAGTGGGAACGCCGTCTTTCAGGCTTTCGTAAGTCATCAGGGTGGTGATTTCTTCAATCAGTTCCCGAAACTCTTTCATGCTGGTTTTTTCATTGCGCAAAATGGCAATTTTATGGTTGATCAAGGGGTGATTGAAAATCACAACATTTTCATATTGTTTCATGATCATTCTCCCTTTTCTTTCCCCATTTTGCTGTTTTCCACTTTGGTGAGGATGGTGTTAGTGACAATGCCGATCATCAAAGCGGTGGCAATGGAGGTGATGGTGATGGTGTTGGTGATCTCCCCGGTTTCCGACAGGGCATAAGGAATTTGAATGGCAAGACCGCCGATGCCCGAAATGAGAACCGAAGATACCACAAACAGGTTTTTATTATCGTCCAAATCAATGTTTTTAAACATTTTCAACCCGGATACCGCAATAAAGCCGTAAAGGGTCAGACAAACCCCGCCCATTACGCAGGAAGGAATGGTTTGCAAGATTGCCATTAAGGGGCTGATAAAGGACAGCACAATACACATGATGGCGGTGGTGGTGATGGTAACCACCGAAGCGTTGCGGGTAATGGCAACACAACCCACCGATTCCCCGTAGGTGGTGTTGGGGCAAATACCAAACACGGTACCGGCAATGGAGCCTACGCCGTCCCCCAGGAGGGTACGTTTCAGGCCGGGGTCTTTGATTAAATCTCTGCCGATGATGGAAGAAAGATTTTTATGGTCGGCAATATGTTCGGCGAACACCACCAATGCCACAGGCAAGAAGGCAATCACCACTTCGGCAATGCCCCCTACGGTGAGAGGTTGGGCATCGGGATTGGCGGCTAAAATTTCGGGAGAAAGGGTGCCGGTGGTAAGTTCTTTGATCCCTTCCACCAGGGCAACATGGGGATAATCCACAAAGGCGGATACGCCTTTGAAAGCACCGTCGGCAGTGAAGAAATTATTCACCACAGGTTGGAAATTGATCACCATAAGATAATCTGCATCGGTGAGCATGCCAATCACGGTAAAGATGGCGGCAATGAGATACCCTGCCCCGATACCGATGATAAAGGGAATCAGGCGAGCCATTTTTCTCCGTTTTTGGGTGGAGCAAATAACAATGGTTAAAAAGGCAACAAAACCGCAGAACAAGGACACCAGGTTGTTAGAGCCATACATGGCGGAAGCGTTGGCGGTGGTTAAATCACCAACGGCATTGCCAGCCAGAGAAAGCCCGATCAAAGCAACGGTGGGTCCGATGATAATGGGAGGCATTAACTTGTCCACCCAGTCGGTTCCTGTAAAATGGATGATCAGGGCAATGAGCACGTAAGCCAGACCTGCCACCACAGAACCCAAAACAATACCGCAATAGCCGTAAGCCACCGCCACAAACAACGAGGTTAAAAAGGCGAAGGCACTGCCCAGAAATACAGGGCTTTTAAAGCGGGTGAACAGTTGGTAAACCAGGGTACCGACCCCTGCCCCTAAAATAGCGGCGGGAATTTGGGTGGGCAATCCGATGATGGTGGGAACGGCGATGGTTGCCGCCAGGATTGCCAGAACTTGTTGCAAGGCAAAAATTAACATTTGCCCGAATTTCGGCTTATCGCCGATGTCATAAACCAGTTTCTTTTCCATGATAAACCTCCGTAAATTCAAATTTTTCTCTGCTGTTTTTTTATTTTACCACAATATCTTCCCTTTTTCAAATACATTCCACCCATTTGGTGATTTTTTCTTAAGGTGTCACCCATTCCGCCAAGGAAGGGAACCCGGTCACCTTCCCCGACCCATCATGAAAGTTAACTGCGGGGTGGGTTCATCGCTCATTATATCCACACCGATTTCGATTGCTGTTGCTGTGAGACTGTTCAATAACCTATAAGCCCCAAGGGAAGTCCTTTTTTCATATAGGACTTCCCTTCAGACGTCGATAAAGGCACAGGAACACAGGCACAATTCCAAGACTGAAAAACAAGTCAAAATCATTGAAAGTGCTGATGATAAGAAAAATGGGGGAGAATATCGAATTCTCCCCCATTTTGTGCCTATTTGTCATTTTTTTGACCTCTCGAAGTACCACCGTACTCCTTCGGGCATGATTCTGGTTTGCCTGGCATACCCCACCTATAACCGCATTGTGAAAAAGGAACAGGCAAAAATCGCCTCGGAAATTCTCCGCCTTACCGATGAATTGATGAAATAAAATCCATAAACCAAAATGACACTTTCAAGGGCAGTACTCCGTAAGAAATCCCCCCTGAAAGTGTTTTTTCTTTATAAAAAAAGATGGAAGACAACTTCTTTGCGAAGGGTCTTCCATCGGGAAATATTTGATTTTACAGTAAGTGGCAAGACAATACCAAAGATCCGAATACAATGGATACAATGGAAAGCAGTTTGATGAGGATGTTGATGGCGGGACCGGAAGTGTCTTTGAAGGGGTCGCCAACGGTATCCCCAACCACGGCGGCTTTGTGTTGGTCACTGCCTTTGCCGTTATGGGCGCCGGATTCAATGTATTTCTTGGCATTGTCCCAAGCACCGCCGGAGTTACTCATGAAAATGGCCATCAGGAAGCCGGTAGCGGTGGACCCTGCCAACAGACCGATGACCCCGTTGGGGCCAAGGAGCAGACCGCAAAGAACAGGAACCACAATGGCAATTACGGTGGGAAGCACCATTTCCTTTAAGGAAGAACGGGTGCAAAGGTCAACACAGGATTTATAGTCAGGTTCGGCTTTGCCTTCCATCAGCCCGGTGATTTCTTTAAATTGACGACGAACTTCCCGCACAATGCTTTGAGCGGCTTTGCCCACAGAACTCATGGTCAAAGCGGCAAACACGAAGGGCAAGCAAGCCCCCAGAAGCAACCCTGCCAATACGGTGGGGTTCATCAGGTTCATATCAAAGGCGAAGTCAATGCCTTTTTCAGCGGCAAGTTGAACGATCTGGTCACGGTAAGAGGCAATCAAAGCCAAGGCGGTCAAAGCGGCAGAGCCAATGGCAAAGCCTTTGCCTGTGGCGGCGGTGGTGTTGCCTAAAGAGTCCAGCGCGTCGGTACGTTCCCGAACCGAATGGTCCAGCCCTGCCATTTCAGCAATACCGCCGGCGTTATCGGCAATGGGACCGTAAGCGTCGGTAGCAAGGGTGATCCCCAAGGTGGAAAGCATACCCACAGCGGCAAGAGCGATACCATAAAGACCCATATCAGCATTGGCACTACCCCCTGCTACAAAGAAGGCAACCAAGATGCAAGCAACAATGATCGCAATGGGAATACAGGTGGAAAGCATCCCTAAACTTACCCCACCGATGATGATGGTTGCCGAACCGGTTTCGGAATTGGCAGCCAGGTTCTGGGTGGGTTTATAGGTGTCGGAAGTGAAGTATTCGGTGGCAAGACCAATAAGTACCCCCGAAACAAGACCGGCTAAAACGGCGCCGTAAATGCCCAGATAGTCTTTCCCCAAAATAAAGTACACCACAGGGAAAGCGGCAACGGCTACCAGGATCGCGCTGAAGTTGGTACCACGACGAAGTGCCGAAAGCAAGGCTTTTTGGTCGGTATTTTCCTTGGTGCGAACCAGGAAGGTACCGAAGATGGAGCAAAGAATACCCAAAGCAGCCAGGAACAAAGGTACCATCAAGGCTTTGGTTTGCATGGCTTCGGAAAAACCGTTACGGAAAGCGGCAACCCCCAAAGCACAGGCAGAAACCAAAGAACCGAAATAGGATTCGTACAAGTCAGCCCCCATGCCGGCAACGTCCCCAACGTTATCCCCAACGTTATCGGCGATAACAGCAGGGTTGCGGGGATCGTCCTCAGGAATACCTGCTTCTACCTTACCCACCAGGTCAGCCCCAACGTCGGCGGCTTTGGTGAAGATGCCCCCGCCCACACGGGCAAAGAGAGCCATGGAAGAAGCACCCATACCGAAGGTGATCATGGTATTGGTAATGATATCGGCATTTTGATGGAATACGTATTTCAAAAGAATCAGCCAGATGGAAACGTCCAACAGACCCAGGCCAACTACCGTAAAGCCCATAACCGAACCGGCAGAGAAGGCAATACGAAGACCCTTGTTCAAACTTTGGGTGCAAGCGTGGGCTGTTCTGGCGTTACAGGTGGTGGCAATTTTCATACCCACGTACCCTGCCAGACCGGAATAGATTCCCCCGGTTAAAAAGGCGAAGGGCAGGAAGGGATTCAGCATATCTGCCAAAGCCAGACCGCCTAAAATTAAGAACAGGACACCGAAAAATACGGCAACCACAGTGTATTGGCGTTTTAAGAAGGCAGAAGCCCCGGCTTGAATGGATGCCGACAGTTTTTTCATCAGGTCGGACCCTTGTTCAAAACCCGAAACGCGCTTGGCGGTAATCCCCACGTACCCAAGGGCAAGCAAGGCAACCGCTAAGGTGATTAAAGGATAAATCTCTTGTAGCATAGAAATACCTCCTGCAATATTCTTATCCAATGGAAATATTATAATTCAAGAGAATGTGAATTTCAAGTGATTTTTGTTCAATTATGTGAATATGTAACACATTTTATCATTTTGGAGAAATTCACCGAAATATACATGCATTTCTTGGTTTATTTTACCATAAACCGTCAACCGAGCGTCCGCAACCGGCACAGAAGGATTCCCCTTCTTTCACAGCCCGTCCGCAAGAGGGGCAATAGCCCACGGTTTTGGGTTGGGGTTCCCCTTCAACTTCCTTTGGCGTTTCGGGTTGAGGAGCAGTCCCGGGCATGGGAGGAGGGGCAGGTTGAGAAACGGGACCGGGTACGGGAGGCACTGCCCACCCGGGATTGGGTTCGGGCATAGGTCCGGGGGCAGGAGCAGGTTGGAAATCAGCAGGAGGCACAGGGGCTCCCATGCTGACCATACGCAGATGTTCCATGCCTTTGCGGTATTTTTGCATAAGAATGGCACCCATCAGATAAACACTGCCTGAAACTCCTTCAGCCAAAGCGGCAACAGGGGTAAGTACCAGGCCGGTTAAGGCAGAAAAGAAAGAACCCCCTGCAAAAACATAAAACATAACAATGACAAACATGGGGAAAGAACGGTCGGACAAAATGCCTTCACAGTTTTCTTCCAGGGTGGCAATGCCTTTGCGAAGAATGTGGTAGTAAATAATACCCACTACTGCCACAGCCAACACCACCACCAATGCCACCAGCAGCACCCCTGTAAAGACCCCTTCAAAAAGGGAGGAGGAAGCAGAAAAGTCATCAATAAATTCTTCATCAAATTCCCCGATCATGGAAAAGAAGTCTTCCCCGCTTCCCATCAAGGCGATCACTGCCAAAAGAAGCAAGGGCATACACCCTGCCAGAATATACATCATCACCAGGTTGATGGTAATCAATACCTTGACTGTTTTTAGTCCCCCGGTGGTAACAAAGGGAGAAGCGTCGGATCTACAGGCGGCGCGAACCAGCCACAGCCCCAAAGCAAACAAAGCGGGGAACACAAAGGACAAACTCAGCCCTGCCCCGGTGGATTCCAGAAATTCCCCGGGGAAATCCTCATACATTTCCATGGTGTCTACAATCATGGTGAGTCCCAACATGGATAAAATACTTTGCAGTAAAGTCAACCCTGCTGCGGCGGTTTGCAAAATGCAGACCCACAAAAACATGGGGGAACGCCCCAACCGTTTAATGGTTTCCACCACGGGGTTCACAGCACAAATGCCACCGTAAGGGGGCGGAGGAGGAGGGGGAAATGAATTATTTTGATACATAGCTATTCTCCTTTATTGTTATGATAGGTCATATAACCCTCAAGAATCATCACTGCCGAAAGGGAGTCCACAACGGCTTTTCGTTTTTTCCCTCGGGTATTGGTAACGTTCAGCGCCTGATGGGCCATAACGGTGGTGCACCGTTCATCCCACATGGCGTAGGGCAAACCGCACACCTCACTTAATTCCTTGGCAAAAGCGGCGCACTTTTGTGCCCGCTCTCCACGGGAACCGTCCATATTCACAGGTTCCCCCACCACCAGAAACCGGGCTTTTCTCTCCCCTGCAATTTTTGCAATTTCTTCCATAAGTAGCCGGGGATCCCGCTGGGTGATGGTGCCCAAAGGGCTTGCCAAAATCTGACTTTCATCGCACACGGCAAGGCCTGTGCGAACGTCTCCGTAATCTACTGCTAAAATAATCATATCGATACCGTCTTACTTGAAACTTTACTTTTGAATCTTCAAAGAAATGTCAAAGGCGGTAACCGAATGGGTAATGGCACCCACCGAGATGATATCCACCCCGGTTTTGGCAATGGCGGCAAGGGTTTCATGAGTAATCCCCCCGGAGGCTTCGGTTAAGGCTTTGCCCCCTACCAATGCCACCGCTTTGGTCATGGTGTCATTGTCCATATTATCCAACATAATAATGTCTGCCCCGGCTTCCACCGCTTGCCGAACTTCCTCCAGATTGCGGGTTTCCACTTCGATTTTTACGGTGTGACCCAACTTGGCCCGCAAGGCGGAAACCGCCCCGGCGATGCCCCCTGCGGCGTCAATGTGATTGTCTTTCAGCATGGCGCAGTCGGAAAGATTAAACCGATGGTTTTTGCCGCCCCCGCAGGTAACGGCATATTTTTGCAAAGCCCGGAGCCCCGGCAGGGTTTTTCGGGTGTCGGCAATGGTGGCTTTGGTACCTTTGGTCAGTTCCACCAATCGGGCGGTGGCGGTGGCGATGCCCGACATATGTTGAATTAAATTCAGGGAAGTGCGTTCCCCTTTTAACAACAGGGTAACAGGCCCTGTGACCTTGGCAATGATGTCCCCTTTTTGCAGAAGGTCCCCGTCTTTTTTATACACCTCAAAGGTAAAGTCGGAAGAAAGCAGGGTGAACACCCGCAAAGCCACGTCCAACCCGCAAAGTACCCCGTCTGCCTTGGCAAGGAAGTTGGCGGTGGCAATGGTGGCAGGGTCTAACAGCAGATCGGTTGCCACGTCGATATAGTTAATATCTTCTTTTACGGCGGAACGAATCACATCGTCCACATAAAATTCAGGTAACATCATCGTGATTGAATCTCCTTTAAAATAATGTGCGCCACAGTGGCAAGGGACAGGGTTTCAATGTATTCTCTGGTCAAAGCGAAATGTCCGCTTTTCAGCCTGTTAATATAACGGTCCACCCCTTTTAAGCCTTCCCGCACGCTACCAAGGTCGGGGAGTACAAAAGAGGATCGCTGCATAATATCGTTAATGGCGGCTTGAATCCCCTGGGGCAAGGGTGCGCCCGAGGGGTCGTCCGGCTGGGGCAGTGGGGGCGGCGTAAAGGTTTCGCCCTCACTCTTACGGCAAATATCCTCTGCCGCACGGCGCCCGAATACCAGCCCTTCCAAAAGAGAGTTGGAAGCCAACCGATTTTTTCCGTGAACCCCTGTGCAGGAACATTCCCCTGCGGCATACAGGCGGTCGATATCGGTTTTGCTGTTGTAATTCACCCGAATGCCCCCCATTAAATAATGGTGGCAGGGGAAAATAGGAATGGGTTCTTTGGTCAGATCAATGCCCGACTCCATACACTTTTCATAAATCATGGGGAACCGTTTCTTTAAGAATTCTTCCCCTTTATAGGCAATATCCAAATAAAAATGTTCGTCTGCCTGGCGACGGCTTTCCAGAATAATGGATTTGGCAACCACATCACGGGGTGCCAATTCCAGCCGTTCATCATACAGGTGCATAAACCGTTCTTTATGACAATTCAGCAGGTATGCCCCTTCCCCCCGAACCGCTTCGCTGATCAAAAACCGCTGGCGGGTGGCGGAATCGCCCCCGGCAAAGGAGGAGGGATGAAACTGCACGTAATCCAGATGGGAAATTTTACAACCCATTTCCCAGGCAAGGCGAATCCCGTCCCCGGTGGCGATGGGAGAATTGGTGGTGTAGCGGTACACCTGGCCGATGCCCCCGGTTGCCAGCACCACGTAAGGGGCGGCCACCACCGTGGGAGTGTCCCCCACTAAAATATGAGCGAAAAAGCCCCCGTCAATACGGTCCAGCCGATACAAGGCGGCATATTCGGTAATATCAATATTGTCTTTTTCCCTGACAGCACGGCAAAGACAGGTGGCAATTTCATGACCGGTGGAGTCCTTATGATGCACGATCCGCCGACGGCTGTGCCCCCCTTCCAGGGTGGCGTTCAAAGAACCGTCAGGGCGTTTGTCAAACTCCACTCCGTACCGTTCATATAAATTCCGTACGTCCTGTGGGCCTTCTTTCACCAACAGATTCACCGAAACAGGGTCATTTTCCCTGTGGCCGGCAATCATGGTGTCTTCTATGTGCAGGTCATAGGAATCGTCGGTAAGATCCAACACCGCCGCAACGCCCCCTTGGGCAAGGTCGGTATTGGTCTCCTGCATTTTGTCTTTACAAAGCACCAGAACTTTTTTGTTTTCAGGAAATTGCAAGGCGCAATACAGCCCGGCAATGCCGCTTCCTGCAATGATAACGTCATATTGTTGTAACAAGATCAAAACTTCCTTTCCTTGAATGTCAGAAAGAAAGGATCAGCCCCCTAATTGCAGCATCCTGTCAATGGCAGAACGGGCGCCTTTGGCAATATCTTCATCCAGGGCGATCTCTCTGCCCCCTTCCCCTTTCAGGGCTTTATACACATCTTCCAGAGAAGTCATTTTCATGTCGGGGCAAACCAAGGTTTCCCCACAGGCTTGAATATATTTTTTGTCCCCGGTTTCGTGGAGATTGAGGTATTCGGCAACTCCTTTTTCGGTGGCGATGATCACGTCCCCTTCATGGGATTTGGCAAACTTGATAATGTCGGCGGTGGAGCCGATCACGTCGCACAATGCCACCACTTCGGGTTTACATTCGGGGTGAATGGCAATGGGGGTGTTGGGATATTCTTTTTTGATATTTAACACGTCTTCCGGGGTCAACTGATCATGAACCGGGCAATAGCCGTTCCAGGTGATGATGTGTTTTTCAGGCAAACAAGAAGCAACGTAACTGCCTAAATTTTTATCGGGAATGAATAAAATTTCTTTGTTGGGCAGGGCTTTCACAATGGAAACCGCGCTGGAGGAGGTAACGCAAACGTCACTCACTGCTTTCAAGGTGGCGGTGGTATTCACGTAACAGCAAACTGCCACGTCGGGGTGTTGTTGTTTGAAGGCCATAACGTCCATAGGGTCGATCTGGCTTGCCATGGGGCAAGCGGCATTGGGAGCCGCCAGAATAACCTGTTTTTCGGGAGAAAGAATTTTCACGGTTTCTGCCATAAACCCGACCCCGCACATGATCACCCGCTTGTTGGGCAGGTCTTTTGCTACGGCAGAGAGTTTGAAAGAGTCCCCGGTTACGTCGGCAACGTCAATAATTTCAGGGGGTTGATAGGTATGCGCCAGCACCACCGTATCGGTTTCTTTTTTCAAGGTTTCAATGGCAGTAATGAGTTCTTTGGTTGTCATGAGAAACACCTTCCCGTATTTTTAGATACAATTTGAATTATTTTATCATATTCTTTGAAAAAAAAACAGTCTTTTCCCCTATTTTTTTCAAAAAAATTCCGGATTTCTCCGCAATTATTATTGTAAAAGGAAAAAATCGGTGATAAAATAAGGTTGCTTATTCAAAATATGTTCACAAACCAATGATATCCTAAAGACAATAACATCGAAAGGACCGATGAACAATGGCTTTCAAAATCCTGGTTGTGGATGACGATAAAAACATTTGCGAACTCCTTCGCCTGTACCTGGAAAAAGAAGGGTTTGATGTGTGTTTTGCTTATGATGGCAAAATGGCGCTGGAGCAATTCCGCACCCTTTCTCCCGACTTTGTTCTGCTGGATATTATGCTCCCCTATCTCAACGGGTGGCAGGTGTGCAGTGAGATCCGCAAGGAGTCAGACGTTCCCATTGTCATGCTTACCGCCAAGGGGGAAACCACCGATACCGTTACCGGGCTGGAACTTGGGGCGGACGATTACGTTACCAAACCCTTTGACCCCAAAGAAATTTTGGCCCGTATCAAGGCGGTGCTTCGGCGGGTGGCGCCCAAAACCGAGGACACAAAATCCAACGTGCTTCGGTATGACAATTTAGTCATTGACCTGACCGGATATGAACTTCACGTGGCAGGAAAAACGGTTTACACCCCGCCCAAGGAATTGGAACTGTTATATTTTCTGGCATCCAACCCCAATCGGGTGTTCACCCGTGACCAACTGCTGGACGGGGTGTGGAGTTTCGATTATTACGGAGATTCCCGCACAGTGGACGTTCACATAAAACGTCTGCGGGAAAAATTAGAAGGGGTCTCCCCCTTATGGTCATTAAAAACCGTTTGGGGCGTGGGCTACAAATTTGAAGTGAAACAACATGAAAAAGAGTCTGTATAAAAAATTTTACGTCACCTTTTTAACGGTGGTGCTTACCGGGTTCTTTCTGTTGGGGAGTACCGTTCTGGTGTTCTCGGGAAACTATTTCATGGGGCAACATAAATCCCGCCTGCTTTCCCAATCCCAGACGGTGGCATTTCAGGTAAGCCAAGGGGCAATGCAACTGAACAGCCCCAACCTGACCCAATATATCAAGCAAATTGCCACCATGTTTTCCGATGCCACCGACACCCACATTCTCATTGTCAACACCCAAGGGGAACCTGTGGCAAATTCGGGCATACAATTACAAAAAGCAACCGTTCCCACCGACCACCTGACCCCCTACCGCACCCAAAGCGGCGTATTCACGGGGAATTTAGGGGGACTGTTTAAGGGCAACTGTGCCGTTGCCGCGGTACCCATTACGGTGAACGGGCAGTGGACAGGCGTAGTATATTCGGTTCTTCCCCTGGGCACCATGGGGGGATACATCCGTGATTTGACCCAAATGCTGTTGATTGCCGCCCTGCTTACCACCATGTTGGTTACCTTCGGGGCATACTTTATGGCATCGGCTTTGGTTCGCCCCCTGTCCCAAATGTCCAAAGCGGCAAAATGCCTTGCCCATGGGGACTTTTCCCAGCGCATCACCCACTACCGTCAGGATGAGATCGGTCAGTTGGCAGATGCCTTTAACCAAATGACCCTGTCCTTGGAAGCAGGGGAAAAAATGCGTCATGGCTTTGTTGCCAACGTGTCCCACGAACTGAAGACCCCCATGACCACCATTTCCGGCTTTGTGGACGGCATCATCGACGGCACCATTCCTAAAGAAGACCATGACAAATATCTGAATATCGTTTCGGCAGAGGTCAAACGCTTGTCCCGCCTGGTGAACACCATGCTGAACCTTTCCAAACTGGAGTCGGGGGAAACCCCTTTGCATCCCGCTCATTTTGACCTGAAAGAGTCGGTACTGCAAACTGCCTTTATGTTTGAGTCTGCCATTGACGATAAAAATATCACCCTGGAAGGGCTGGAAGACTTCCCCGCTCTTCCCCTTTACGCCGACGGAGATCTGACCCACCAAGCGGTGTACAATCTCATGGAAAACAGCGTAAAATATACCCCTGTGGGGGGAACCGTTACCCTGAAAGGCTGGCAGGAAGATGGGTTGATCCACTTTACTGTCCGCAACACCGGGGAAGGGATTCACCCCGACCATCTCCCCTTTGTGTTTGACCGTTTTTATAAGGTGGACCAATCCCGCGGGGCAGATAAAAACAGCTTAGGATTGGGACTGTATCTGGTGAAAACCATTATGTCCCTTCATAAGGGGCAGATCACCGTTCGCAGTGTGGAAGGCTCTTTCTGCGAATTTGAACTGGTTTTCCCCCGGGATTTTACTACGACGAAATAAGGAGTTTACGCCATGAATATGAATGAATTTGACCCTGTAACCCCTCAACCTGAAAACAACCAAGGAAGCGAACCCACCATTCCTCCCCTGCAGGAATCCGCCCCTCCCGCAGAACCTGCCCCTGTACCTGCTGAACCTGGGGTATCCGGGGAACCTGTGGCACCTGCTGAACCTGTGATTCCTGTTCAACCCGCGGAACCTGCGGTACCTGTTCAGCCCGCGGCACCTGTGGAACCCCCTGTGGCTCCCAATGATGATCAACCTACCCCTCCTGCACAGGAAAGCCGGGGTGTCCCCTATCCCCCGGTATGGCAACCCTTTACCCCCGCCACCCC
>JAZNWL010000081.1:0-15032 GCA_045593325.1 Acutalibacteraceae bacterium
AGTCCAAAAGTACAAAGCACCGCCATGCCCCGAACCACAAAGAAATTCCGTTTTTCCTGAATGCCGTTCACCAGATTCATGCCGCGAATCAACGACACAAACCCTTTGGATGCCGCCCACAGGGCAGAGATCGCCGTAATTGAAATTAAGGTGAAATTCTGCTTTGTATAAATTTCGTCAAAAATCTTGTTGGTGAATTCCCCGAACAGTTGGGGCATTAAACGGCTGAGTTCGCTTTGCAGCATTTGTTGTTCCAACCCGGGGATATACCCAATCAGGGTAATCAGCAACATGGCCAAAGGAAAGGCGGAAATAATCAGGAAAAACGCCGTTTGCGCCGCAAAGGCAGAAACGGGGTAGTTAAAGAAAATGCCGAAAATATCCACCGCTTTTCGGTAGAGTAATTTGAACATTGCCCGCCCTCCTTTTTTCATGATACGAGTACACCGCTTTTATTATACACCATATCTCTGTCGAAGAAAAGAAAAAAATGGAAAAATAGAAGGGGATTGTTGTTGACACCACCCCCGGTGGGGGCATAGTAATCATAGTGATATGATGAAATTAAGAATTCGAGACCTTCGTGAAGACAAAGACTTAAGCCAACAACAGGTGGCAGACTTTCTTTTGTGCGACCAATCTCTTTATTCCAAATACGAAAGAGGGAAATGCCCCCTTCCTTTGGAATTGGCGGTAAAACTTGCGAAGTTTTACGGCACCAGTGTGGATTACCTGGTGGGACTGTCCAACGACCCTAAACCCTATCAATAAATAGAAACTCCCAAGTTGTATTGCACAACTTGGGAGTTCTTCAATAAAACTCTTAATAATTGACTACTCTTAATTCAAAATAAGCCTGAGGATGAGCACAAACAGGGCACAGTTGGGGAGCGTTGGCACTGTCCACGATGTGACCGCAGTTGCGGCAGATCCAAACGGTTTTTTCGTTGCGTTTGAACACTTGGTCTTTTTCAATGTTATCCAAAAGTTTAAGGTAGCGTTCTTCGTGATGTTTTTCCACGTTACCCACCATTTGGAACAAAGCGGCGATATCATCAAAGCCTTCTTCCTTGGCTTCTTTTGCCATGCGTGCATACATTTCGGTCCATTCTTCATTTTCCCCTGCGGCGGCATCTTTCAGGTTGGTAGCGGTATCGGCAATGCCGTCATGCAACAGTTTGAACCAGATTTTTGCGTGTTCCTTTTCGTTGTTGGCGGTTTCTTCAAACAAAGCGCCGATTTGTTGATATCCTTCTTTCTTTGCCTTGGAGGCATAGTAGGTGTATTTGTTACGAGCCATACTTTCCCCGGCAAAAGCTGCCATTAAATTTGCTTCCGTTTTTGTTCCTTTTAAGTTTGCCATAAAAATGACCCCTTTCAATTTTTATTTATTATGTGCCCTTATATTGGAAATATAAGGGGAATTTACTTTTTCTTTTTGCGAAGCATAAACCACAGAATCACCATGCCCTGTAAAATAGCGGCGATAATGTAGAATAAATTCATGTTGTCCACGGGAATGCTGGATACCAGACAAACAAAACTACTCCAGATCAATGCCGAAACACTGATGAAACGGGTGATCTTGTGCCACCACATACAGGTGAACACAAGGGAAACAATGGCGTTGGCAGGAACGGCAAAAAGGAAAACGTACCAGGCAGGGAAGACAGGCACAACGATCCGCAGAATAATAAATAAAAAGGTTGCCACCAGCCAAACCAGCCCGAAGGAAAGCATGGTAATAATAAAACGGTTGTGCCGATTTGCCCGCTTTTTGGGCTTTTGGGGGCTCTCTGCCAAAAGGTCGTTCACCGTGATGCCGTACAGCTGGGCAATGCTGGTAAGAACGTAGATTCCGGGAATGCCTTCACCCCGTTCCCACTTGGAAACCGACTTGTCGGAATAATTGAGTTTTTCCGCCAGTTCCAGTTGGGTATCTCCTGCAAGTTCCCGATAAAAGATGAGATTCCCGGCAATGCGATGTTTCAGTTGTTCTTCGTTTTCAAACAAGAGAATCGCTCTCCTTTCGGGTGAGATTATACTTAATTTTACAACAAGGGTAAAAAGAAGTCAATAAAACTTTTTTTAAAAATTTTAAAAAAAGGGTTGCAAAACAGAAATTTTATGGTATAATCACCTTGTTGCGAGAAGATGGTGGGTATAGCTCAGTTGGCTAGAGCGCCAGATTGTGGCTCTGGAGGTCGTCGGTTCGAGCCCGATTACCCACCCCATTTATATTGCAATTTCATATTGGGATGTCGCCAAGCGGTAAGGCAACGGACTTTGACTCCGTCATCCGCTGGTTCGAATCCAGCCATCCCAGCCAAAAATAAAGCATCGCGAAAGCGGTGCTTTATTTTTTATCCAAGCCGCAGGCTTGGTATATCATCACCGCGCGACAGTGTGTATTTCCCCTGCGACTTGATGATATACACTGCTCCGCATTGATGATATACCGCAACAAGTTGCGAATGATATACAAGGCTTCGCCTTGACAGCCTGAAACGGTTTCCTCTTTAAAGGAAGCCGTTTTTCATCGGAAAAAGCAACCAAACCCCTTGCAATTTCCAAAATCTGTGGTAATATATTCTGGTAATATTGTTTTTTCGTATAAATGCATAAAAACGGAGGAATTACGGTATGAATCAAGCAGACAAAACCATGGAGAAAATCGTTGCCCTTGCCAAAGGCAGAGGGTTTGTATTTGCAGGCAGCGAAATTTACGGCGGCCTTGCCAACACCTGGGATTACGGCCCTTTGGGTGTGGAACTGAAAAATAACATCAAAAAAGCCTGGTGGAAAAAATTCGTTCAGGAAAATCCCTACAACGTGGGGCTGGACGCCGCCATTTTGATGAACCCTCAAACCTGGGTGGCTTCGGGTCACTTGGGTGGCTTTTCCGACCCGCTGATGGACTGTCGGGAATGTAAAGAACGCTTCCGCGCCGATAAACTCATTGAAGATTATACCAATGAAAAAGGCATCACCTTGGAAAAACCCATCGACGCTTTTACCCAGGAAGAAATGAAAAACTTCGTGGAAGAACATAACATTCCTTGCCCCACCTGCGGGAAACACAACTTCACCGATATCCGTCAGTTTAACCTGATGTTTAAAACCTTCCAAGGGGTAACCGAAGATGCCAAAAACACTGTGTATCTCCGCCCCGAAACCGCCCAAGGGATTTTCGTAAACTTTGCCAACGTGCAACGCACCACCCGTAAAAAAATGCCCTTCGGTATCGGCCAGATCGGGAAATCCTTCCGGAACGAAATCACCCCCGGTAACTTCATTTTCCGTGTGCGTGAATTCGAACAAATGGAATTGGAATTTTTCTGCGTGCCCGGCACTGACCTGGAATGGTTCCAGTACTGGCGTTCTTTCTGTCGGGATTGGCTGCTTTCTTTGGGGATGACCGAAGAACATCTGCGTCTGCGCGACCATGATCCCGAAGAACTTTGTTTCTATTCCAAAGCCACCACCGACTTTGAATTTTTGTTCCCCTTCGGTTGGGGCGAACTGTGGGGCATTGCCGACCGTACCGACTATGATCTGACTCAACATCAAAACACTTCCGGGAAAGACCTGTCTTATTTCGACCAGGAAAAAGGAGAACGGTACATTCCTTACGTTATTGAACCTTCTTTGGGTGTGGAACGTTCTTTCCTGGCTTTCCTGTGTGACGCTTACGACGAAGAAGTGGTGGATGCTGAAAAGAACGATACCCGCGTGGTCATGCATTTCCATCCCGCCCTGGCTCCTTTCAAAGCCGCCGTGTTGCCCCTTTCCAAAAAATTAGGGGAAAAAGCCCAGGAAGTATATACCATGTTGGCAAAACATTACATGGTAGACTATGACGAAGCCGGCTCCATCGGGAAACGCTATCGCCGTGAAGACGAAATCGGTACTCCCTTCTGCATTACCTACGACTTTGAATCGGAAACCGACGGTTGCGTTACCGTTCGGAACCGTGACACCATGGAACAGGAACGGGTTTCCATTGATTCATTGGTTTCCTATATCGCCGAAAAATTAGAATTTTAGGAGGTTTTCTCTATGGCAGACTTAACCCCCCGTCAGCGGTTTATCAAAGCCTTAAACCGTGAACCTTTAACCGGTCGGGTACCCACCTTTGAATTGGTTTTCTTTTTAACCATGGAAGCTTTTGGGGTGCCCCATCACAGCCAACGAATCTTCCGTCAATGGAATCAAATGTCCAAGGAAGAACAAAAGGCGCAAATCAAAAGCATTGCCGAAATGTATGTGATGACGGCAGAAAAATATGAACACAGCGCCATCTTCGTTCACGAAAGCCCTATGGGTGCTATTCCCATTTTGGAACAAATTCGTGAAATGAGCGGGGATAAATATTTCCTGATGCTCCACGGGGATGCCACTTACGATGTACCCGATGGGGACCATATGTTGGAGTTCACCTACCGCATGGTAGACGAACCCGAAGAAATGCAACAGGAAGCCTATGATAACGTGCAACGGAAATTGCAGGATTATCACGATGCCTTCCATAATCACCCCGAACTTATTGACGGTGCCGCTCTTTGCTCCGACTATTGCCTCAATGCCAACCCCTTCTTAAGTCCCAACCAGTTCTCTGAATTTGTTGCGCCTTACCTGGCTCAACTGATTCAAGGCTATCGGGATATGGGAATTTATACCATTAAACACAGCGACGGCAACATCATGCCCATTCTGGATCAGATCGTCCAGTGTAACCCCCATGCTATCCATTCTCTTGACCCCCAAGGTGGCATAAGCCTTGCCGAAGTCAAGAAACTCTATGGGGATAAAGTTGCCCTGTGCGGTAACGTAAACTGTGGATTGTTGCAAACCGGTACCGACGAAGAAGTCATTGCCGACGTTCGCCGCAGTCTGCGGGAAGGGATGACCGGTGGCCCCGGCTACATTTTCTGCACTTCCAACTGTGTATACACCGGCATGCCTCTGCGCCGTTATGAAATGATGAACAAAATCTGGCGTGAAGAAGGCAACTATCCTGCCGAATAATAGCGAAATTTGTCCCGCAACTCCTTGTATTTCAAGGGGTTGCGTTTTTTTGTGAACTATGGTATACTGTCATCACTTTTAGAAATGGGGAATGTTTCCTCAAAACGGTCATACTATTGAATAGAAAATGGTAGGATGTGTTCACGTGAAAACCAGAAACAAAGATAAAAATAAAAAACAAAGTTTCATTGAAGGTGCCGCGGTACTGGTATTGGCAACTGCCATTGTAAAGGTGCTGGGCGCTGTTTTTAAAATCCCCTTGGGCAACCTGATTGGGGAATTGGGTATGGGATATTTCCAAACTGCCTACGACTTGTATTTGCCCATCTATTCCATTGCCCTGGCAGGCATGCCCATTGCGGTTTG
The DNA here is from genome assembly GCA_045593325.1 of Acutalibacteraceae bacterium. Classification (GTDB taxonomy): domain Bacteria; phylum Bacillota; class Clostridia; order Oscillospirales; family Acutalibacteraceae; genus UMGS1484. The sequence continues at coordinate 5,395 of JAZNWL010000081.1, forward strand.
CCGTATGGTGGCATCTTATATGGCAAAAGAACAATACCATGATGCTCGCGCTGTTCTTAAAATTGCCAAACGGGTCTTTTGGGCCATTGGGGTAGGGGGAACTCTGCTGTTATTGATGGCGGCATATCCATATCTTTTATTCATCGGTGGTAACCAAGGTGCTCTGGCAGGTATTCTGGTCATTGCGCCTTGTATTTTGTTCTGCTGTATTATGTCAACCTACCGTGGGTATTACGAAGGCCTTTGTAATATGACTCCCACCGCTGTTTCCCAGGTGATTGAAGCCATCGGTAAGGTGGTTATCGGTTTGGGATTGGCATTTTTGGTGGCATATCTGGGGTACGGTCCTGCTTATCAATCTGCCGCCGCTATTTTCGGTATTATGCTGGGAACCGCTTTTGGGGCTTTGTATTTGCGCCTGCGACTGCATTTCTCCGGGGATGGTATTACCCCGGAAATGTTGGTGAAATGCCATGGTCAGTCAGATAGTAATAAGCAAATTTTTAAAGCTTTGATTACCATTGCTGTTCCGGTGATCATCGGTTCTTTGGCATCTCAGATTGCGGGGTTGATCGACGTTACCACCGTACAACGGCGGCTGACCGATGCGGTACAAGCCAATCCTGCCTTCTTTGAAGGAAATTTTCCTGAAATGTGGAGTGCCTTACTCAGCGATCCTGAAATTACAAGTTACGATCAGTTGTTGCAAGCCATTCCCACTTATCTTTACGGTTGTTATAAAGGATTTGCCTTTTCCATTTACAGTTTACTTCCCACCATCACTTCGGTGATAGGCGTCAGTGCGCTTCCGGCGGTAACCACCGCTTTTTCCGCAGGGAACAAATCCGAAACCAAAACCACCATGGAATCGGTGGTTCGGGTTACCTCCCTTCTTTGTGTGCCTGCAGGGTTCGGCATCGCCGCTGTCAGTGAAGGGATATTAAAACTGTTATATCCTGCCAAACCCATTGGGGCGGCCATATCTGCCGCACCTTTGACCGTTCTTGGGGTAGCGGTTATTTTTGGTGGTCTTTCCATGCCCCTGACTAACCTTCTTCAGGCCATCGGGAAAGAACGGATTCCCGTTATCAATATGTTGATTGGTGCAATCCTGAAAATCGGTCTCAACTTCTGGCTGGTGGGGCAAGAACAGGTGAATATTGTAGGTGCCGCCATCAGTACACTGGCTTGCTACCTGTTTATTGTGGTTTCCGACTGCTATTTCCTGGTGAAATATTCAGGGGTCAGAATCAACTTTTATACCTCTTTCTTCAAGCCTTTATTTGCCGGTGCTTTGTGCGGATTGGCAGCCTGGGCGTCTTACGGCCTGCTGTTGCGGGTGGTGTCCAACACTTTCGCCACCATCGGTTCCATTGGAATTGCCGCCCTTGTGTACCTGTTTGCCGTACTTTTACTGCGAATTATTACAAAAAATGACCTTTTAATGGTTCCAAAAGGAGAAAAAATCGCAAAAGTACTTGAAAAACTTGGATGGATAGGGTAAAATAGGTTTGTTCGACTGACTTTCTGTTTGGAAAAAACAGGAAGCCCTGGAAAACAGGAGATGTGTTATGAGTATTGACTTCCAAAGAAAAGAACAGTATCAAATGGAAGATCTGGTGGAAATCGTTCACCTGTTGCGGCAACCTGACGGTTGCCCTTGGGACAGGGAACAAACCCACCGTTCCATTCGCAGTAACCTGTTGGAAGAATCCTATGAAGTGATTGATGCCATCGACCGCAACGACACCGAAAACCTTCGGGAAGAATTGGGGGACTTGCTTTTACAAGTGGTGATGCACGCCCAGATGGAACGGGAAGAAGAGCATTTCGATCTGTCCCACGTGATTCATGATGTGTGTTACAAATTGGTGGAACGTCACCCCCACGTTTTTGGCAGTGTGGTTGCCGAAAACGGGGAACAAGCCCTGGACAGTTGGGAAGCGGTGAAACGCCAAACCAAGAGCCAGGAAACCGTAACCCAGACTTTGGAAAGTGTTCCCAAAGCATTCCCGGGGCTCATGCGTGCCCAAAAGGTGCAAAAGCGAGCCGCCAAAGCAGGGTTCGACTGGTCTGAAATGTCAGGCGCCTTGGAAAAGGTGAAGGAAGAGGCAGACGAACTTCTTTGGGCAACCGAAAAAACCGCCATGGAAGAATTGGGAGATCTTTTGTTCTCGGTGGTGAACGTATCCCGCTTTTTGGGGATCGACAGTGAAATGGCTCTGCAAAACGCCACTGACAAATTCATTTCCCGTTTTGCCGGGGTGGAAGAATTGGCGCTGGAGCGGGGCATTGACATGAAAACCGCATCCTTGGAGGAACTTGACAAACTCTGGGATGAAGTAAAAGAACGGAATTCTCGGTAAACCATACCGTTGAAATCATAGAGAAATCAATAATATTTTTTTGGAGGAATTTAAAATGAACAAATCTGAACTCATTGCTGCTGTTGCAGAAAAAGCTAACATCACTAAAAAAGACGCTGACAAAGTTGTTGCTGCTGTATTTGAATCCATCACCGGTGCTTTGGCTAACGGCGAAAAAGTTGCCATCAACGGCTTTGGTAACTTCGAAGTTAAAACCCGCGCTGCCCGTCAAGGCCGCAACCCCAAAACCGGCGAAGCCATCACCATCGCTGCTTCCAAATTGCCTTCCTTCAAAGCTGTAAAAGCTTTGAAAGATGCTGTTGCAAAATAAGTTTTGTAAAGCTAAAAAACGGCAACCGCGTGTTGCCGTTTTTCTTTTCAAAAGGAGTATCCCTATGCGCTTGGATAAATATTTAAAAGTATCCCGTATTATCAAACGGCGTACCGTTGCCAACGAAGCCTGCGATGCAGGCAGGGTAGAGGTCAACGGCAAAGTTGCCCGTGCTTCTTACGACGTTAAGGTGGGTGATGTGCTTACCATCTCCTTGGGTCAACGCCCCATTACCTGCAAGGTGCTTGCAGTAAATGAACACGCTTTAAAAGAAGACGCTAAACTGATGTATGAGATTGTAGAATAATAAAAGCCAACCGAGAACCTTATTCTTGGTTGGCTTTTTCTTATTCTTCCGTATAATTGGGCAGTTCCACCAGCCGTGGCTTATGCTTTAAAGCGGGGATAAGTTTTTCGGTCAGATCCTTAACCGAGAACCGCAAACTGCTGGTGTTGATACAAGGGTGACATCCGAAAAATTCATGGGTAAGAACATCCTTGTCAACGAGCAACTGCACCTTATTTTCGGTGTCAAACATCAGCCCCATCACACTCACCGAACCGGGGGAAATGTGAAGCAGTTCCTGCATTTTCTCGGCTGATGCAAAGGAAAGGCGGGACGACCCGATTTGCGCAGAAAGGTCTTTGGTTTTAAAGGGCTTGTCCCCGGGCATCATCAGCAAATAAAAATCGGTTTGTTGGCGGTTGCAAAGAAACAGGTTTTTGCAGATCACTGCTTGTAAACTCTCGTCAATTTCCTTGCAAATTTCCATGGTCATGGCAGGTTCGTGATCCAGCCGCCCGTAGGCAATGCCCAGGGAATCCAGCAGATCGTAGGTTTTTTGTTCTTCTTGAATCCGCCCGGTGCTGTCGGCAGGGCGGCCTGTTTGTAATTCCATCATACCTGTTACCTTATGCCATGTTTTTCAGCATTTCGGCGGTGATTTCGTAAAGCAGGGGTTGTCCGCTCACAAACCGTTCACATTCCGCCAGACAGTAGTCGGCCATGCGAATCACTTCGTTGCCAATGGAACCTGCAATATGACTGCTTAAAAATACGTTATCCATTTGAAAGAGAGGGCTGTCTTCCATAGGCGGTTCAGGCCAGGTAACGTCCAGCAGGGCGGTAAGGGAAGGGCGACGCTGTAACACTTCGATCATTTCATCTTCCTTCACCGTTTGTCCACGGCCTGTGTTAATGAATACCCCGCCGTCCCGCATGGCTTCAAAACATGCCCCGGTAATATTGCCCACCGTGGCGGCAATGTTGGGCATGTGGTTGGAAACCACGTCTGCCTTTTGGAAGGCTTCCAGCAGTTCCACCTTGCGACATCCCATCTGGGCGGCTTGGGCCTGGGAAACAAAGGGGTCGTAAATTAAAATATCCAGTTGATATTCCTTTAAACGGCGAATCACCTCTTTCCCGATCATCCCGCAACCTAAAATTGCCACTATTTGGGCAAAGTTGCCGTGATGAACGGTGCGGTTCCAGCTGACGTATCCTGCCAGAGATTTGGAGTGTTGCAGATTGGTGAAATACCCTTTCATGGCAAGAACGATTTGTGCCACCGTAAATTCCGCAACAGGAATGGCGTTGGCACCCCAGGCGGACATCACCCGAATGCCCCGTTCCAAAAAGCAGGGAGCAAACCCTGCCACCGAACCGGCGCCGTAGAAAATGAATTTCAGATTGGGAAGCATGTCCAGCTGTTCGGGGGTAAGTTTAAACATCCCCCAGGTGGAAAAAATCACTTCCAGGTCGGAAAGGTGAGGTAAATGTTCCTGAATGTTTTTTGGAGTCACGATTTCGGGATATAGATCGTAGGTTTGGGCGATTTTTTCTTTTCTGCCCATGCCGAAAACAAAATCCACCGTGTTGGGATTGTTATTAAAAAACGCAACCTTCATATTCAACTCTCCATTCTTACAGTTTTAAGTTCACAGGGTTACGAAGCACCATGCTGTCCGGTGTAACGTCACAGTCCATGGCAATCACCCGTACTCCCGCCTCCACAGCCTGTTGTAGCGCCTTGGCAAAGGCAGGGTCGGTGTCGATGTTGGGGGAAAAGTGGGTAACCCCTTGCATTTGTATCACGAATATCACGTAACAGGTGTACCCCAGGGCAGTGGCTTTGGCAAGTTCTTCCAAATGCCGTGTTCCCCGGGTGGTGGGCGCGTCAGGGAACAGGGCAACTCCCTCCCGTTTCAGGGTGACCCCTTTCACTTCCATCAGATATTCCTGTTCTCCCGCCTTGGCATAAAAATCCATTCGGGAAGCCCCGAATTTGTGCTCGGCGTGAATCACAGCACCTTTTGGCAAAAGAGAGGGTAACCACTCTGCTACCGCCTTGTTGGGAGCTTGACTGTCAATGTTAATGATCTCGCCTTTGTGTTCCACCGCCACCAGGTCGTAAGGGGTCTTGCGAGCGGGGTTTTCTCCGGGGGTTAAAAACACCCTGCACCCCGGCAATAACAATTCCTTGCATCGCCCGGTGTTTTTTACGTGACAAACTGTTTTTTTCCCTTCCACCAAACAGTTGGCAATGAACCGATTGGGGCGGTCAAGAAAAACAGCGGGGATTATTGTTTGGTAATGCAAAACCATCACCACCTTTGTTTTCATTCTACCATTTCCCCTTTGGAAATGCAAGGTAAATTTCAGGTTGAAAAGGGTAATTTCAGGTTGAAAAAGGGCAGGGGATATAGTATAATAAATGGGTATATTGAAAGGAAATGGATTGTTACCCATGAGTTTACGTTGGAAACGAATTTTATGCAGTGCCGCCCTGGTTTTGGCGGCTTTTTTCTGGGGCACTACCTTCGTTGCTCAAAAGAGTGCCGTAACCGATTCTTTAGGGCCCTTCACCTTCAACGGTATTCGTTGTATGATTGGTAGCGTTGCCCTGCTTCCCTTAACCTTGATCTGGGGGAAACCTCCGAAATTTCAGCATCTACCTACCCCTTCTTTTATGAAACAGTTTGGCTACGGTGCTCTTTGCGGGTGTATTCTTTTTGTGTCCACCAATCTGCAACAGTGGGGCCTTGCCGATACCACCCCCGGCAAATCGGGATTTGTTACCGCCTTGTACGTGGTGTTGGTTCCCATTTTCGGGTTGTTGCTCTTCCGCAAAAAGGTGAGTTGGAATATCTGGCCGGCGGTCATCCTGGCGGCGGTGGGGCTGTACTTGTTGTGTGTCAAGGAAGGGTTTTCGGTGCAAATGGGGGACGTTATCACCTTCTTCTGCGCCATCGTTTTTGCCTTTCATATCCTGGCGGTGGACAGTGTCTCTGCCAAAATCGCAGGGGTCACCCTGTCCTGTATCCAGTTTTTTGTGGCAGGTTCCCTTTCTCTGATTTGTATGTTCCTGTTTGAGGATCCCCAATGGTCTGCCATTCAGTCTGCCGCAGGGGCGTTGTTGTATGCGGGAATTTTAAGTTGCGGAGTGGCATATACTCTGCAGATCGTAGGGCAAAAACACACCGACCCCACTGTGGCATCTTTGCTCATGAGTCTGGAATCGGTGTTTGCCGTACTGTCCGACTGGATAGTGTTAAAACAAGATATGGAAATGGGAGAGATCATTGGTTGTGTCATCATGTTTGCCGCCATTGTTTTTGCCCAACTTCCCTTGAATAAATGGTTAAGTTCAAGTTCTGTCAAACTAAAAAGAAAGAGTGATTGTCATGTTTAAAAAAGTATTGGTCCTTGCCTTGTGTTTGCTTTGTGTGCTCACCGGTTGCGGTGGCGAAACCGCTACCACCACCTCCACCCCCACCCTGGAAGAATCCTTGCCCGTTGGCGGGGACTTCAAGATCTGGTTGGATGAAGTCACCTGTAAAGCAGGGGAAACTTGCTCGGTGAATATCCGCATTTCCCAACATTCCAATGTTGCCGCCTCTGACCTGCTCATTGAGTTTGACAATACCCTGGTGTCTTACGAAGGCTTTAAAGCAGGCACCGTGTACACCTCCGAAGCCGCCAAACAAAGCGACAGCGTGGTCAAGGTAACTTCCATCACCCTGACTCCTCCTGAAGACGAAGCAGTTATGGGTACCCTGGAATTTAAGGTGAAAGAAACCGCCACCGGCACCATTCCCTTGAAACTCACTTCCACCACCTGCTCCGACTATGACCTGAACGACCTGGCTCCCGTGTGTTTCAAAGGGTCGATTACCGTAGGTTGACAGGACTGGAACCTGTCACGATTTCGCTCGCCGCCTTTATTCATAAGGCCTTGTGTTCATTTTTGAAAGGCGCCAGCCTTCCTGCAAATTCACACTTCACCTTATAAACAAATCCGACGGCAAAAATTTCTACGAACCTACAAATTGATATTTTTTGTATTTCAGGAAGCCGAAAACTGCAGGCATACTGGCGTATGTCAAGGTTTGAGGCGATGTGAAATCAAAAAATAGCATTTGTAGGCGTTGGCAGGTTCGAGTCCTGCCAACCTAAGGTGATGCGACCCATACGAACCTGCCTCACAGGGGCGCATTTGGGTGCTTTTCACCCGATACGATTTTGGAATACACAAAGTATTCCTGCAATCGCCTCGGATAAAAACCCCTCAAAATCCACCGCCTATGAGGTCGTAGATTTTTATAAGTGGGGATTTTTGTTCAGCCGAGGCACAAAACGCAGTCAATCCTGTACGGATTGACGAGTATTTTAACAAAGGGTGAGCGAAAATCCGCCTTATAAAAACAGGTTCGGATGAGTCGCATCACCTTAAATAATTATAAAAAAGGGTAGAAAAACAGTAGACTTTTCTTAATAGGTGATGTATAATATCCCTGTTAGCTTAAAATTTAAAAAGAAGAAGGGTTAATCATTATGAAAACAAAAGCAGTAAGAATTTACGGCGAAAATGATTTGCGTTTAGAAGAATTCGAATTGCCTGCCTTGCAGGAAGACGAAATTCTTGTAAAAGTTGTGTCCGACAGTATCTGTATGTCCTCTTACAAAGCCGCCATCCAAGGGGCAAAACACAAACGTGTTCCCAATGACGTTGCCGAAAACCCCACCATCATCGGTCACGAATTCTGCGGTGAAATCGTAGAAGTCGGTGCCAAATGGCAAGGCGACTATACCGTTGGTGAAAAAGTTACCATCCAACCCGCTTTGAACGATCCCTCTGATATTTATGCCGCTCCCGGTTACTCCTTCAAGTACATCGGCGGTGACGCTACTTACGTAATCGTACCCCGCAAAGTAATCGAATTCGGTTGCTTGTTGAAATACTCGGGCGATGCTTTCTTCTACGGTTCTTTGTCCGAACCCGTTGCTTGCGTTATCGGCGGTTACCACACCAACTGGCACAACATCCCCGGTCAATATGCCCATAAAATGGACATTGTTCCCGGCGGTAAAATGGCTATCCTGGCAGGGGCAGGCCCCATGGGCTTGGGTGCCATCGACTATGCCATTCATCGTGACATTCATCCTTCCTTGTTGGTTGTGACCGACGTTGACGACGCCCGTCTGGAACGTGCCGCTTCCATCTACACTGTGGAAGAAGCCGCCAAATACGGTGTGGAACTTCACTACGTAAATACCGGAAAAATGGACGATCCCGTTGCCGGCCTTCGTGAACTCACCGGTGGTAAAGGCTACGATGACGTTTTCGTATACGCTCCCGTAAAACCCGTTGTTGAACAAGGTTCTGCCATTTTGGGTCACGACGGTTGCCTCAACTTCTTCGCAGGCCCCACCAACACCGCCTTTGCCGCAGAATTCAACTTCTACAACGTTCACTATGATACCACTCACGTTGCCGGTAGCTCGGGCAGTAACTTGGATGACTTGTTTGAAGCCCTTTCCATGATGTCCTGCGGTAAGATTAATCCCGCTTCCATGGTTACCCACGTTGGCGGTTTGGATGCCGTAGTAGACACCACCATGAACCTGCCTAAGATCCCCGGCGGTAAAAAACTCATCTACACCCACATCTCCATGCCTTTGACCGCCATTGACGATTTGGCTGAACTGGGCAAAAATGATCCCATGTACGCCAAATTGGCAGAATTGGTTGCCGCTAATAACGGCTTGTGGAGTGCCGAAGCCGAAAAATATTTGCTGGCAAACGCAAAAGCTCTGTAATTCGCCTCATTGAGGACAATATAAATTTTAATTTGGAGGAAAACTCTCATGAAAATCTTTTTGGATAGTGCAAATCTTGACGACGTAAGAAAAGCCTATGACATGGGCGCCATCTCCGGCGTTACCACCAACCCCACCATCATCTCCCGTGAAGGCCGCAAATTCGAAGAATTGCTGGACGAAATCACCGCCATTATGACCGACGGCCCCGTATTTGCTGAAGTTTTGGCAGTAGAAGCTGACGGTATGATCAAAGAAGGCATGGAACTCTGGAACAAATACCAAGATAAAAACATCGTTGTTAAAATCCCCGCCATCCCCGAAGGCTTCAAAGCTGTAAAAGCTTTGGCAAAAGAAGGCGTACGCGTTTGTGTAACCGTTGTTTACTCTGCTGTGCAAGCCCTGTTGGCTGCTAACGCAGGTGCCATGTACGTTGCTCCCTTCGTTGGCCGTTTGGACGATATCGGCGAAAACGGTTTGAACCTTGCCGCTGAAATCCGTGAAATCTTCGACGCTCAAGGCATCGACACCCAAATCATCGCTGCTTCTGTTCGTCATCCCGTTCACGTTACCGAATTGGCAAAAATGGGCGTAGACATTGCCACCATGCCCTTCAAAGTAATCCAACAAATGGCTACCAACCCCAACACCGCAAAAGCTGTTGACGGATTTATTAATGACTGGAAAAAAGTTCCCCAATAAAAATTGATGATAATTGCACATTACGAACTTTTTTGTCCTCGCTCGACGTACCATCGTACGCCTTCGGAGGACAAAAAGCTCGTACTGCACCATTCTAATCAATTTTTGTTTTCAAAGGTAAAAGGCAGGTCGTGAGACC
>JAZNWL010000082.1:0-3340 GCA_045593325.1 Acutalibacteraceae bacterium
GGTCACTTCAATTTCACCGCTGCCGGTAGACCCTGCATTTTGGGTATAGGAGAGGGTGTATTTGGTAGGTGCTTGCCCTCCAAAGTATACGTCGATTTCCAAATTTTCGGTGGCAAGAGGGTCGTTCCAAAAACGAAATTCCCGGTCACTGTACCACTCCAGCAATTGGTGGGTGGAAGCATCCTCCTTCTCATACATCACGGTGCCGTTCACCAATACCTTGGTCACGTAAAATCCTTCGGCGGGGGCAAGATCGATCCATCCAATGGAAGTGTTTTCGTTGCGTACAAAGGATTGCTTGGAAGCGTTGCTTACCCCTTCGGTTTTATAGTTCAAATTAATATCGTAGCGGTTTACCCCGGGTACGGTTACGGTTAAGGTATTGCTATAGGCACTGTATACGTTATCCACGTAAACTCGGGTGGGCTGTTCCCCGGAATAATCAAAGGCAACGTAATCCATTTCGTAACGGGCACGAATTTGCACATTGGCGGTGTACCAAAAGTAATCCCCCCAACTTTGCCCTTCTTCCCGTAACAAATAATACCAAATATCCGAAGTATCTAAGGTGTAGCGGTTGTAATACAAGCTCTTTCCGTTGAAGGTATACCAGGTTTCCCCGTCTAAGCTGGCTTCAAACAGAGTGTAAACCTCCAGGTCATCAATGGAAATCTCTTCCACGTCCAACTCCAAGGCTTCCAAATAAGCCATCTCCTTGGGAGCAAAGGCGTACAGATGAATTTCGTTGGCGTTGGCATACCCGGTGCCGGTGGTTACTTCAGGGGATTCCAAGGTGGGAGCAGGCAGGGTTTGAGGAATTTGTGCCTGGCTGTTGCCCCCTTGCCCGTAAGCCACCGTTTGGCTCCAGGGAGAAGAAATATACCGAACGGTTTCTTCTTCCTCGGAATTGTCGTAATACCCGCCGGAAGTTTCTCTGATTAAATATCGGCAACGGAATTCCACCGTTTTGGTTTGGTCGAACAAATAGTAGTAATCGTATCCGTCAAAATATTCTTTAAAATAACTTTTTAAGGGATAAAACACACTATCGGCCTGGGCGGTATAGCATTTTCCATTATTGAAAGCATAATAGGTACCACCGCAATCGCTGCCGTAAAAATAGGTGGAATCGTCCAAAATACTTTCGGAAGCCTCTAAGTTGGTATCCCACTCGGCGGTGTAATGCCAAGCCCCACCGGGAATCCGCCAGTCAATTTGCACATAGTTATCATACTTTTTGCCGCGGCCGTAACCGTTCCAATAATAATCGTTATTCTCCTCGCCACCGGTTTCATCCCCCCAACGGCTCCATTCTTCAGCGGCAATGTGCCGCATAGCATCCTCTGAATGAATTACCGTAACGTAGGTACGTTTGTTATTCGAATAGGGGCGAATGGTGGGCGCGGAAAGGGAGGTGAGCGGTGCAGGAGCTACGTATTCTGCCAGGGAAACCACAGGGAATATTCCCAAAATCAGCAAAACACATAACACAATTGAAAGTATCCGTTTTTTCATAGGCAATTCCTCCTTGTCTTTTGCTTATTGTTTTTCAATGGGAAACAGGTCAATTTTCTTTACGGCATATTTCAGAATTTCCAAAGCATCTTTGGCGTTGATTCCTTCTTTGCCGTCCACTTCGGCTGCCAACTGTTGTTCCGGGGTAATTTCTATTTTGCCAACCGCAAATTTCAACACCATAAGAGCATCCTTAGCATCCGCTTTTCCGTCCCCGTTTACATCCCCGTAATGGGGTTCTTCAGGCTTAGAAAGGTCTGCCAATGCCTTTTCGGCGGCAACCAATTTTTCATAGTTGGTAACCTCGGGTTTTTGGGTTTCATCCAAATTATCGTAAGCATCCCGTGCGGTTTGAATGGCAACGGCATCTTCCAAAGCAACCCTTTCGGGCAAGGCTTCAATGGACTCAATTACCTGTTGCACCACCGGGTCTTCTTGGGGTTCCCCTGTTTTTTCTGCCATAACGTATCCGCAATCAACACAAACTTGGTCTTGTGTTGAAGTAGGAGCTTCCATATTGGGAGTATGGGGAATCATTTCATCCGGTTCTCCGCACAAGGTGCAGGTGTGAGCGTGATGTTTTTCATCCCGATGAGCCCAATCTTCGGAGAAGGTATGAGGAGCAAGATCCCCGTAAGGGGCATGGCAAATATCGCACTCGGCAAGAGTTTGGCAGGTGGCAGTTCCCCCGCTATGGGCAACATGGCTATCGGGTTTTTCATCCCCGCAAACCGAACAGACATACCAATGGTCTTTATCGTCTTGCATTAACTGGGTGTAATCGTGAGAAACAGTACGGGTGTAACCGCAACCGTCGGCACAGGCAGTATCGCAAGAACTGTTAAAGGTGTGCTCGGCTTTGCCGAATTCTTGATTATCGTTATCCACACAATCGTGCCAATGGTAGGTGGTGTTATATTCCCAACTATCGGCGGGGGTGTGGGTATGGTTGAGTTTTTGTGCTATCACGTAACCGCACCCCTCAACCACACAGTATTTGGCAAGGTCTTGGGTGGGAGCGTCCACATTGGGAACATGGGCTTCCACCACGTCGTAGGCATCGCAATAGAAACATTTGTGAGCGTGACCGTTTTCATCCTTGTGGCCGTACACCGAAGTATCAAATTGGTGATTGCCCAACGAACCGTAGGCGTTGCCGCAGGTGGAACATTGTGCCTTGGTTTGGCAGGTGGCAGTACCTCCCGAACAAGGAGCACGGTCTTCTTGATAGGGACACCCAGTTACCGAACACTTGTGGTAATGTTGACCGTTTTGGGTAAACCAATCGGCTAACATCTTGTGTGCCCCGGTGGTGCTGCCGGTGTACCAATTGTTGGTAGCATCGGGGTCATCCCCTGCACTGGCACCGCAATTAGCACAACTGTACCAATAGGTGTTGTAATCTTTGCAGTTTACCCCTTGGGTGCGAAGGTAGGTATCGCTCATTACCGAGTAACTGTGAGGCCGTTTGGGTTCCAGTTCCAAACCGCACAAGGTACAAGTACAAGGAGTGGTGCAGGTTGCGGCCTCTCCTTTTTGGTGATTGATGACCTTTACCGAAATGCTTGTGGTATAGGGATTATAATTATCACTGTCGGCAGGGGTAAAGGTTGCGGAAAACACCCCGTTGATGACTTGGTCAAAGGTATGAGTTCCGTTCCAGCTCCACCCTTGAGGAAGGGCAATATCCTTGGAGGTATGCCCAACACAAATGGTATATTCGGCGGGCTTTTGGTAATCGGGAGCCAAATTCCCTTCGGCTTTGCGGAAGGTAATGGAATAGGTTTGTGTTGCTTCTTCATACAAATCGGTTGCCCCTGCAGTA
>JAZNWL010000083.1:0-7381 GCA_045593325.1 Acutalibacteraceae bacterium
GAATGACATTTTCAATACCGTCTGCCGCTAAATAATTGTCGTTAAATATAGCTGAGGATTCACCGCCGGTTGCCGCCCAGCCAAGCCCGATCATGCCCGACTTGGTCGTAACAGTTGGACTTTTTGCCCGATCCATAATACCGATCAGTCCAAAGTAAAAATCGCTCATGGAAGCCACACAGTCAATATACCGTTCGTATTCCGGCTGATTTTTTATATAACTGACCTTGGCAGGACAGGGGGAGATGAAACAAACTCCGATATCCTCAGGGTTCAGATCTTTGTTCTTTTCCAGGGCTTCTTTCTTTGCCAACATGGCTGCCATTTCCATGGGTTGCCGCATATCCATAACGTGTTCCTTGAGAAGGGGGAACCGCAGTCCGATCAAGCGGGTAATCACAGGGCAGGCAGAACTGATGACCGGTTTTTCCAATCGGTTTTGTTTTAAATACCGACGGGTATAATCCGAAACCAATTCGGCGGCACGAGCCACTTCAAAAACTTCATCAAATCCGAAATCAATAAGCCCTTGCAAAACATAGTCAATATCGTCTAAATGGTCAAACTGCCCGTAAAAAGAAGGCGCCGGCAGGGCAATTTTCCATTTGAATCGGGATATGCTTTCAATGGAATCATACTTGGCGCGTTTGGCTTTGTATGGGCACACCCGAATACATTGTCCACAGTCAATACAGCGTTCCGCATCAATCATGGCCTTCCCGTCCCTCACCCGAATGGCCTCGGTGGGACACCCTTTCAGGCAGTGGGTACAGCCAATGCATTTCTCGGAATCCAAAAATACCGAATGTTGATATTTCTTAGGCACAGAAGGTCACCTCCTGATTTTCGGTTAGCCGAACTGTATTTATTGGGGAAGCAAAATTTCCATAGTGATGGTGGTTCCCTGACCGGGAGCCGATTCAATTTCCATACTGTCGGTGTACCGTTTCATGTTGGGAAGCCCCATCCCGGCACCGAAGCCCAGAGAACGGATGTTGTCGGGAGCGGTGGAATACCCTTCTTGCATGGCAAGGGAAATATCAGGAATCCCGGGACCCTTGTCAGCCAGAATCACCTGGATTTTTTCAGGGTAAACGTTCACGTCTGCCTTACCGCCACCGGCATGAATCACCATGTTGATTTCCCCTTCGTACATGGCAATGGAAACACGGCGGATCACTTCCGGCGGAAACCCCATTTGACGAAGAATCTTTTTCACCTGCACCGAGGCTTCCCCGGCAGAGGTAAAGTTTTCCCCGTCCACGTTGTAATGAAGGTTCAAAACGTCACTCATGATTCTCACCTGCCGTATCGGTTTTTTGCAATCCGCCTGCATACAACTTTCCGCAGGCTTCATACATCCGCTTGGGGGTGGTAAGCACGGCAATTCCCATCTCTTTTGCCAATTCCAGCATATCCTCGGTGGGTTGCTTGTTGCGAACGAACACAATGCAAACCATATCCATCATTTCAGCAGTGCGGATCACCTGGGAATTGACCAGACCTGTGAGCAGAACCCCTTGGTCTTTCACGTAAGCCAGAACGTCGCTCATCATGTCGCTGCCACAGGCAGAATACACTTCGTGGTCCAGCAAATCGTCACCGGCAAGCACCTGTGCTTTTAACAGTTGTTGAATTTCACCAATGGTCATGGAAATTCACTCCTTTAACGGAATCTGATGACTCCTTATTGGTATTTTTCCAAAATGCCTTTTACGTCTTTGGCGGTAATACGACCGTAAACGTCATCGTCTACAACCAAAACGGGAGCCAAACCGCAGCAACCCAGGCAACGGGTGCCTTCCAAGGTAAATTTACCGTCCTTGGTGGTTTCGCCGCATTTGATGTCAAGCAGCTTTTCACTTTCATCAACCAATGCCTGGGCACCTTTTACGTAGCAAGCAGTACCGGTGCAGATGCTGATGATGTGTTCCCCTTTGGGTTCCAAAGAGAATTGAGCGTAGAAGGTGGCAACGCCGTACACTTCGGTAACGGGCACGTCCAAGCCTTCAGCAATTACTTGTTGGGTTTCCAAAGAAAGATACCCAAACAAGTCCTGAGCTTTTTGCATAACAGGCATCAAAGGACCTTTTGTTCCTTTTTGCTGTGCAATAAACTCTTTGAGTTCTTCTGTTTTCTGTTGGATTTGTTCTTTTGTCAGTGCCATATAAACGATTCCTCCTAAAACAAGATTTATATAAGCAATTTATTATAGCATATTATTTTGCAAAATACAACATATTTCACCGGGGAAACCCCTTGCAAAACAAGGATTTTCCAAAGAAAAGGCAATATCACCAAATTGGTGGGAAATTTATTGTTGCAGTTGCCCAATGCACCGTTCCCCCTGAATTTCGGTCACGGTAACGGCAACCACCTCTCCCGCTTTGCCCCCTTGCAGTTCCACCCCAACGGGAACGTATTCAGGGGTATGCCCTTCCCACAGGCCATCAGGCTTCTTCCGCTCCAAAAGCACGGGGTAAACCTTGCCCAACATATTTTCCATAAACGCCTGTGACCCACGGGCGGCAGTTTCCAGAAGCACTTCCATCCGCTGTTTTTTCACCTGGGGAGGCACCTGATTTTTCATTGACGCCGCAGGGGTTCCTTCCCTGGGAGAAT
This sequence comes from Acutalibacteraceae bacterium, assembly GCA_045593325.1. Classification (GTDB taxonomy): domain Bacteria; phylum Bacillota; class Clostridia; order Oscillospirales; family Acutalibacteraceae; genus UMGS1484. Next base: position 2,623 of record JAZNWL010000083.1, read on the forward strand.
AGGCAAAGGCGTGCACCTTGGCAAAGCCGATTTCTTTCATAAATGCCACCGTTTGGGCAAATTCTTCATGGGTTTCGCCGGGGAATCCGCACATTACGTCGGTGGTGATGGCGCACCCGGGGAACGTGGTTCGGAGTTTTTCAATCAACTCCCGATAAAAAGCGGTATCATAATGACGGTTCATGCGGGCAAGTACCGTATCGCTCCCCGACTGCAAGGACAGGTGAAATTGCGGGCAAAGCTTGTCATTCTGCGCCAATTTTCTTATTAATTCATCGGTGAATTGATCAGGTTCCATGGACCCCAACCGAATCCGTTTGATGTGAGAATTTTCCTGTGCCAATGCCACCGCGTGGCTTAAATTCACCCCATCTTCCGGGGAATAGGCGGTTAAATTGATGCCTGCCAACACCACTTCTTTGTAGCCGTTTTCTCCCAAACGGGTCAGTTCCTTTTTCAATTCGCAAAGGGGTTTGGAACGTACCCGACCACGGGCATAGGGGATCAAACAATAACTGCAAAAACGGTTACAACCATCCTCAATTTTCACAAAAGCACGGGTTCGCCCTTCAAAACTTTCGGAGCAAAGACCGTCCGTGACGGTTTCATTTTTATGAGGAACAATTTCCACCACCCGCTCCCCGGTTTTTAAATATTGTTTGATCAAAGCAGGGAGTTTTTCATTACAGGCATTGCCCACCACCACGTGGGCTTTGGCAAGACCTTCCGCCTTTTGGGGACAAGCCTGGGGCATACACCCCGTTACCCCGATGACCGCATGGGGATGTTTCCCCGCAAACCGCCCTACCGCCTGACGACCTTTTCGGTCACTTTCGGCAGTGACGGTGCAGGTGTTGATAATCACCACGTCGGGCTCTTCCCCTTTTTCACAAAGAGAAAACCCTTCCCTTACAAACAGTTCTTTCAGGGTTTGGGTGTCATATTGATTCACCTTGCAACCCAAGGTGTAAAAAGAAACCTTCACGAACGTCATCCTTATATTTTTAAATGTTAATTTTTTATCATTATACTCCTATCCCCCTGAAATTGCAAGGAATTCATACTATTTCCCAATCATTTCACATACAATTTTCAAAAGAGGTGTATAGTATGAAATTGTATCGAATCGTTTCCCTGATCACCGTTTTCGCTCTGGTGTTTTCCCTTTCCTGCACTGCCGACCAGGCTATAAACCCCAGCGTTGCCACAGAATATCCCACCGAAACCATGTATGAAGATTTTGAAAGCCCCCCTGCCCTGCCTGCCGCTGCCACCCCCGAAGACCTGACTCTCTCCTGTACCTCAGCAGTGTTGATGGAAAAGACAAGCGGACAAATTTTATATGAAAACAACGCCGAAGAACAGCGGGCACCCGCTTCCATTACCAAAATCATGACCCTTCTGCTGATTATGGAAAGCATTGAAGAAGGAAAAATGGCATTGACCGACAAGGTAACGGGCAGTGCCCATGCCCGCAGTATGGGTGATTCACAAATTTGGCTTGAGGAAGGGGAAACCATGACGGTGGATGACCTGCTGAAAGCGGTTTGTGTTGCCTCTGCCAACGACGGCGCCGTGGCATTGGCGGAACACCATTCAGGCAGTGAAGAAGCCTTTGTTGCCGCCATGAACCGCCGCGCCAAGGCTTTGGGTATGGCGAATACCAATTTTGTCAACTGTTGCGGTTTGGACGCAGAAAACCACTACACCACCGCCAAAGACATTGCCATTATGTCCCGGGAACTTTTGAATCACCCTTTGATTACCGAATATTCCACCATCTGGATGGACTCTCTGCGAGGGGGCGAGACCCAACTGGTGAACACCAATAAATTGGTGCGGTTTTATGAGGGTGCCACCGGGCTGAAAACAGGAACCACCGACGATGCAGGCTACTGCGTTTCCGCCACCGCCGCCAAAAACGGCATGGAACTCATTGCGGTGGTGTTGGACGGTGCCACCAGCGACAAGCGTTTTTCCGATGCCAAACAACTGCTGAACTTTGGTTTTGCCAATTACGCTTTGGCACAGGTATACCCTGAAGATACCCTGCTGAATCCCCTGACGGTTTCCCACGGAACCCAAAAAACCGTGGAGATCCAAGCAGTGGAAGCGGGCCCCTTTTTGGTGGAAAAGGGGCAGGAAAACAACCTGAATACTCAAATTACCCTGGCAGAACAGGTGGAAGCCCCTGTCAGCCAGGGGCAGGTGGTGGGGAAGATTTCTTACCTGCTGGAAGACCGCCTCATTGGGGAATGTAACATTATCGCAGTGGAAGCCGTTTCCCCCATCACCTTTTTCGCCGCTTTGCGTCAAATTTGGTTAGAATGTATAAAAATGTAGCATGATTTTTTCCATAAAATATGAAATTTGGTGTTGAAATCATCAAGGAAATGGTTTATAATGAATTAACAAACGAAAAGGAGGATGATAACCATGGCATTGAAATTGATTGATCAATATGCCAAAGGATTCATCGGCGAGCATGAAGAAGCTTTAATGCAAGCTCAAATTGATGCCGCCCATACCGCTCTTCATAACGGTACCGGCGCCGGCAACGATTTCATCGGCTGGCTGGATTTGCCGGTGAATTACGACAAGGAAGAATTTGCCCGAATCCAAAAAGCGGCAGAAAAAATTAAAAGCGATAGCGATATTTTAATCGTCATCGGTATTGGCGGGTCGTATTTAGGCGCCCGTGCCGCCATTGAATTCATCCATTCTCCCCTTTACAATAATTTAAAGAAAGATACCCCTGAAATTTATTTCGCAGGGAACAGTATCAGCGGTTCCGCCATGGCAGAACTTCTTTCCCTTTGCGAAGGCAAAGAAGTTTCGGTGAACGTGATCTCCAAATCAGGCACCACCACCGAACCCGCCATTGCGTTCCGTGTTTTCCGTAAATATTTAGAAGAACGCTACGGTGTGGAAGAAGCCCGCAAACGGATCTACTGCACCACCGATAAAGCCCGTGGCACCTTGAAACAACTGGCCGACACCGAAGGTTACGAAAGTTTTGTTGTTCCCGACAACGTGGGCGGTCGATATTCAGTACTTACCGCAGTCGGCCTCTTGCCCATTGCCGTTTCCGGGGCTGACATTGAACAAATGATGAAAGGTGCACAGGAAGCCAGAGAAGCCTACGCCAACCCCGCTTTGGCAGGCAACGATTGTTACCGCTACGCCGCTTTGAGAAACATTCTTCTGCGAAAAGGCAACGGTATTGAAATGCTTACTGCCTACGAACCCAGAATGACCATGATGGCCGAATGGTTCAAACAACTGTACGGCGAAAGTGAAGGGAAAGACGGTAAAGGGTTGTTCCCCGCCTCCGCCATTTTCTCTACCGATCTGCACTCCATGGGGCAATACATTCAAGACGGTGTTCGGATGTTATTTGAAACGGTTGTCTGGATCGACGATAACGGCAAAGACATTACCATTGAAAAAGCAGAAAACGACGGGGACGGCCTGAACTTCTTGGCAGGCAAGACCATGTCTTACGTAAATAAAAAGGCATTTGAAGGAACCATTTTAGCCCATAATGACGGTGGCGTAGCCAACCTGGTTCTTTCCTTGCCCAAGGCTGACGAATATGAATTCGGCTGGCTGGTATACTTCTTCGAAAAAGCTTGTGCCATTTCGGGATACCTGTTAGGGGTCAACCCCTTCGACCAACCCGGTGTGGAAAGCTATAAAAAGAATATGTTTGCTCTGTTGGGCAAACCCGGTTATGAAGATCAAAAGGCGGCTCTTGAACAAAGAATCGCTCGCTGAAATTGAATACAAAGGAGAAATAACTATGATTTCTATCATCATCGGAAACAAAGGCTCGGGTAAAACCAAAAAACTCATCGACTATATCAACACCCGTGTTGACGAAAGTCACGGCAATGTTGTTTGCATTGAAAAGGGCATGAAATTAACCTATGAATTGACCTACCGTGTTCGTTTGATGGACAGCGACCGTTTTTCCATTGACGGTTATGACCAACTGTTAGGCTTTATCAGCGGCATTTGCGCCAGCGACCATGACGTGACCGACATTTTTGTGGACGGCACCTTGAAGATCGGTGGCCAGGACAAAACTGAATTGGTGGCATTCTTGGAAAAACTTTCCAAACTGGCTGACCTTTCCAAAGCCAAGATCATGCTGACCATTTCTTGCGACGAAGCCGACCTTCCCGAATCCATTCATCAATTTGAAATCATTCGGTAAGAAAAGAAAATAAATGCCAAAACCGCTCATGGAAAACTCCATGAGCGGTTTTTCGTTTGTGAAATGATATTATTTTGAAGCGCTTCCGGCGGCAACACGCTTGCCCCCGCAAGGGAATGTGAAAGTTATTTGTAAGAGACGATGCCCATATCACCCTGCAGAATGATTCAACAATCCGTCCACCAACACCCGGCGTTGTTCCCCTTTCCTTTGCACAAGGGAGGCGCGAGCGGGCATAAAAGTGCTTCAACGCAAATTGCCATATCTTTATAAAAACACCGCCGAGTCCCGAAGGGCTCGGCGGTCAGACTGTCAAAAAAGGCACAGGAACATAGGCGCTTTATCACCAATAAAACAAATGGGAACCCAAAAAGAAAAATAAATCAAAAGAAAAATGGAGAGAATATCGAATTCTCCCCATTTTTGCGCCTATTTGTCATTTTTTCGGCACTCGAAGTACCCTCGTACGTCTTGCTCCGTCGCAAGTTCCGCTCGTTCCTTTTCACCTGTTCGGTGAAAACGTCACTTGTTCCACTGCTC
>JAZNWL010000084.1:0-2034 GCA_045593325.1 Acutalibacteraceae bacterium
GACTTCATCCACCCAAAAGGTTTTATCCATCAACTTCGGCTTGAAAAGGCGGAACTTTTTTTTGATAACAAATCCTTCTTGCGTGTCGCAAAACCCCGGCTTTTGTTTCAGCTCCTCCACGGCGTTCCGCGCGTTGTCTTCGGAGCTGTAGATCCCGATTCCTTTTCGTTCCATGCGGCCTTCCAATTTGTATTTGTGCATTACTTTGAAAAGCATCATAACGCAATTCTCCGTTCATTCAAAAGCTGTTTTAAGTCTGCGGTGCTTCCTATGCGAAGTAAGGTTTTTTGATGGTGTAGGTGCAGTACATTTACTTATCTCCTCGCGATCTCGACCACACACTCCACGTGCCCCTTTATGTAGGGAGTCTACTAAAGTGTTTGATATATTGGAATTTGTACACTTTCTTATATCACCGCAGGGAGCAATTCAGCGACAGCTAACAAAAGAAGATTAAGCAAGAAAATAACGAGCGGTAAAAATTGAATTACAAGCGAAAAAACACTACATCCCTTTCTTCTAAAAACTATGGATAAAAGTATCCCTGCAATGCACAGCAATGGAATCAAAGAAGCTATCACACAAAATATATTTATTAAATTTATATAAAGCGGGTTGGTTGCACCCATTGTGCGCTCAGAAGCCATCTGTAAAATCCAACTGAAGAGTGAAAGCGGAATATATAGGATGCCTAAGAATAAATTAAAGAATTTTCCGATTCTATCGATTCTTTTCATTTTTTTCCTCACTGTTTCAATCACACATTTCGCGTGGGTCAAGAGAGCAAAGGCTCCCAAATGGTCAAAAAATGGGGGTTGTAATACCTTAAAGTCTCACTTCACGAATGGATGTTTGCCAAGCATAAGTTCATCTACATCCTTAATGGCTTGTTCTATGGTATACGGGTGCCAATGGGTGTGACATTTTTTCAATCGCTTTCTAAAGCAAGTTCGCTTTTCGTATTCTACAGACAAGACAAATTCTATGCCGTGAGGATTAGGAACATCCTCATCGGCGTACAACCAAAACCGCCCTTGTTGAAATTCGCCATAAATAACAGGGACATCCCATGTAAATCCCTCGTTTAGAGCGAGGGAATTGGTCAAAGTCAAATTGTACTTGTCTTTTACTTTGCCATAAATCAACTCTATATCATTCATATACGCACCTCATATTACTTTCTAGTGAGACAAACGACCGTTTCCACGTGCCCCGTTTGGGGGAACATATCCACGGGCTGTACGGTTTTCACCTTGTACCCGCCCTTGGAGAGGGTGAACAGATCCCTTGCTAAGGTTTCCGGGTTGCAGGAGACGTACACCACACGCTTGGGGGCGAGGGCAAGGAGAGACTGTAAAAACTGCTTACTGCACCCTGCGCGGGGCGGGTCGGTGACCACCACGTCAACTTTTTCCCTGCGCTTTGCCGCTTCTTCCAGGAACTGCCCCGCATCGCGGCAGATGAACTTTGCGTTGGCAATGCCGTTTTGCTTGGCGTTTTCCATGGCGTCCGCCACCGCTTGGGGGTTGGTCTCCACCCCGATGACTTCTTTTGCACTGCTTGCCAAGGTCAGCCCAATGGTGCCCGTGCCGCAATAGGCGTCGATCACCCGTTCCTTCCCCGTTAAAGCGGCAAATTCCTTTGCCTTGCCGTAAAGAACCTCCGTCTGGGCAGGGTTGATCTGGTAGAAGGAAGCGGGGCTGACACGGAACTGCAATCCGCAGAGGGTGTCCGTAATGTAACCCTTGCCGTGGAGAACTTCGCTTTTATTCCCCAGGAACACAGGGGTATCCGTGGGATTCACGTTCCACACCAGGGTGGTAATTTCCGGGTGAGCCCTCAAAAACGCCTCCGTAAGGGCTTGCTTTTGGGGAAATTTGTCGAATTTTGTCACAATGACCGCCATCACTTCCCCGCTTGTAAAGGATTTCCGCACCAACAGGGTACGCAAGTTCCCCTTCCCCGTTTGCAGATCGTAGACGGGGATCTTCAAGGTGGCGGCGAGCTTACGAAGGGTGGCCGCCATGGGGGCAA
>JAZNWL010000085.1:0-3972 GCA_045593325.1 Acutalibacteraceae bacterium
GGAAAATTTGATGAAAAAACCGCGCCGTTTGCTTTTTCGACAAAATAGAACAATATTTTCGGTGTAAATTGGCTAAAAATCCCATATGTGGCAGTTGACATAAGTGTTACTGCGGTATATAATATAAGTGAACCTAAATTATGAGGTTCAAATACTATATTATATTGAAAGTAGGGATCGAAATGAAAAAAGTACTCCTTTATACATTGTGCATGGTGATGCTTCTCACCTGTTTTACCGCCTGCAAGCAGGATGCCAAGCCCACCACACCCGAAAGCAAAACCGACGTTTCGACTCCTGCGGTGGTGGACCAACAACCCAAAGAAGAAGTGCAGGCAGAAGCAGATGAAACTGACCAAGAACCTACCGAAGATGCAGTTGACAAGCAAGTAGAAGACGTGGTTGAAGATCAAGAGGTTGCAAAAGAACCCACTGTTTCCAAACCTGCTAAACCGGCGGTTCAATCTAAACCGGAAGAACAACCAATCCAAAACGAAACCGTATCAACAGACACACAACAAGCCGCTAAAGATATCCATTACGATGAAGCAGTGGATTACCCCACCTTTGTTTCGGAAGATGGCTTCAAAGTTTGGCTGACAAAAGGCAGTGGCCTTTTCGAAGATGAGCGCACAAATATGTTGCAACAAACAAATAGCCAAAAATTTTCTTATGTTCATTTTTCCAAAAACAAAATAGCCGAAGTTCTTTCTCTGGATTACTTATCGTTAGATACCCCTTTACAGATCAGCTATGAATACCATTTTTTGAATAGTCCTGACAGTACACTTCGTTTGACAGTAAATTCCGGAACAAAGGATCAATTACCGGGGGGCTACCGGTTGTTTGCAGAATATAATACAGAGCCGTTTTGCTCTAAAACCATCGGTGTCACACAATATAACGTATACCGACTGAATCAAGGAGATTATCTTGCATACTTGCTGAAAGATGGTATCTATCACTCTGTAAACATTAGTAATTATTCCGGTGATGTGGAACAATTGTTATCACAATTGGTAATTGAAAAAGTAACGATCAATCTCAACTCCGATCTTGTGACTGAATAACAAACTTTTTTCCCGCCCCAAAACGACAGGAGGAACTGATATGAAAAGAACTGCAATATTGATCTTATGTTTGGTTATGATAATCACCTGTTTTACCGCCTGCAAGCAGGATGCCAAGCCCACCACACCTGAAAGCAAGACCGACGTTTCGACTCCTGCAATCGTGGATCAACAACCCAAAGAAGAAGTGCAGGCGGAAGCGGACGTTTCTGAACCCGCACAAAAGGAAGAAAAAGAGCCTGTCCAACAATCAGATGACGAACAAGAAGAAACCGAACCTGTTTCCAAGGTTGAATCCAAGCCCACTTCCAAGGTTGAATCCAAACCGGCTTCCAAAGTGGAGATTAGCCCTGTAGACAAAACCCAAAAAACGGAACAAACGGTTTCGGATGACCAAAACAGCTACGAAGAAATAAAAGATGACGTACCTGTTTTCAAAAGCGATGTTGAATTTCAAAAGTGGTTAAAAGGAGAAACGATTTCTTTTGAGGACGCAAGGAAAGTTGTTCTCAATACTGCCAAAGAAAATGCTGTTACCTATGCTCGTCCTAAAATTTCAAAAGATGATAATTATAGGTTTAACGAAATACTGGTTGAAGCAAATCAAGGTTTTTCTACGATATGTTACAGATATGTGCCTAAAGTAAAAAATCATAGTTTAAGTTCTGTTTCAATACATGCTCACTCACATGATAATGCAAGTCTCCGTAAATCCTATGAAGATGCCCAAAAAGATGCCAATGGCGAAAAAGAATATTACCAATATGTTCGTCACGGTTCGATCGATTATTATTTAGAGTATAATTCTGTTCTGGATTCTTTCGTTATTTATTGGGAACAATTTGGGTTTATACACACTGCTATTGCCGATCATGTATATGAACAAATAGAACAAATCCTCCCCTTACTGGAACTGGAACAAGTCACCGTGAAACTCAACGACGATGCTGTGATCAAATAGTCCATTCATCCCGCCGCCCCGATTTCGGGGCGGTTTTTTTATACCGAAAATCTTGCAAAAACGCCCATCCTATTATATAATGAAACCATTCCAAAGGAAACGAGGGATTCTCTTGTCGGTGTTATATTGGTTTGAGGGCATTCGTTGCGGTCTGTCAGATGCATTCTTTTCCTTCATCACCCTGTTCGGGGACGAAGTGCTGTTCATGGCCGTTGCCCTGACCGTGTTCTGGTGTTTAGACAAAAAACAAGGCTACTATTTATTTTGCATCGGCTTTTTCGGCACGGTGGTCAATCAGTTTTTAAAAATCACCTTCCGCGTACCTCGTCCGTGGGTCAAAGATCCCGCTTTCACGGTGGTGGACGGCGTCAAAGAAGGCGCCGGCGGCTACTCTTTTCCCAGCGGTCACACCCAAAGTTCCGTGGGGCTGTTCGGGGGATTGGCCCGCAGCAACAAGCACCCCCTGTTGCGTTGGGGCTCGGTGGTCATGTGCGTGTTGGTGCCGTTGTCTCGCTTATATTTAGGCGTTCACACCCCCGCCGACGTGCTCACCTCGGCCGTTCTTGCCCTTTTGCTGGTGTTTGCGGGATATCCCCTGTTTCAAAAAATCGGCGACTCCCCCAAGGGCATGATGACCGTTTTGTCGGTGTTGACCTTATCCATTGCGGGACTGCTGATTTATTTGACCTGTTATCCCTTTCCCGCTTCGGTATACGCCCCCCAAAACCTGCACAACCTGAACTCCGCCAAAGAAAACGCTTGCTCGCTACTCGGCTGCATGATGGGCTTTTTGGTAATCTACCCCTTAGACCGCAAAATCAAGTTCCCCACCAAAGCGGTGTGGTGGGTCCAGATTGTAAAAACCGTATTGGGACTTTTGTTGGTGTTGGCGGTGAAAGAACTGACCCGTTCCCCCTTGATTTGGCTGTGCGGCGGCTATGAATTGCCCGCCCGCGCCGTTCGGTATTTTCTGGTGGCGCTGACCGCAGGCGGACTGTGGCCCATGACCTTTAGCCGCTTCGCCCGTTTGGGACAAAAACAATAAAAAAAGAAAGGTGTTTTGTCGTTGGACAGAACACCTTTTTCTATTTGGCTGAATAATCGGTCAACCTGCCTTGGTAGATTTGGGGATAAGGCAGATCCAAAAAATGCACCGGTTGCACAATGGCCTGCAACCGTTCGGCTCCCTCTACGTTATATTGTTGCAAAATGTCCCGCACAAATTCCGAGCAATAATAGCGGTTGCGGGTTTTAAAACAAATATGAAACGCCGCCAGACACAAGCCCAAATAATTGTAACGGTATTTTTTGCGTTGGGCCACCATGGTAGCCATTAACTGTTGCAAATGCTCATATTGCTCGCCGGTAATGGTGATGGGCAACACAATGATCTGGGTCTTGGAAAACCGCTTGAAGGTGCCGAAGTAGGGAGACTCTTCAACAAACCCGCCGAAAAAGGGATTGTAAGCGTGCAAACGACCGAACGAATACATGCGGCTTAAGTCGGGCAACAGGCTGATGGAGGCGTGATTATACCGTGCGCCGGTGATGACCTTTAACGCCCGCGAAAGCCACGTGCCGGTCTGGCTGATCACAACGTAAATTTCTTTTTGTTCTGCCACGGTTGCCCCTCCTTTCGGTTGTTGCCGAATTATTTCTTTTTCGACATTATACACCAAACAAGGGGATTCGTCAACTGCCGAATCTTACCAACCGCCGACGGCAGTCATCGCCGGGGATAGGGCAGCGAATCGGGCAACCCTGATAAATAGTCGGCAGATACCCGAAAATACGGACAAATAAGAAGGAATTTGTTGGTATCAATCAACCCCGCTCTCGTCGTTGGACAAGAGCGGGGTTTTCTTACTTATTAATACATTCCGTTGGCGGCCATATAGGAATACAACTGTTCGCCGTGGTTCTGTTCCTCTTTTTGAATGT
>JAZNWL010000086.1:0-10964 GCA_045593325.1 Acutalibacteraceae bacterium
AGCGGCTGCCCGAAAAAGTAATGCGGTGCCAAACTTCAGAGACCCCTTTCAGGGGTTTGGCCAGTAATCACCCCTTATAGGGGTGGAGCAAACCACCGGTTGAACCGGTGGTTTTGATTTGTCATAATGGTTAAAAACCAAATTGAGTTGTTGTGCAATACAGAGAATTTGTTTTGGGGGATCAGGAAAAGATTGACTTGGTTTAACGATCCATGGTAAAATCATGATAAATTGAGAAGTTTCGGTAGTTTTCTATTAACTTCAAAAATTAACGGAGGTCAAACATGAAAAGACTTTGTTCTGTTTTATTGGTGTTTACTTTGATTGCAACCCTTTTCATTAGCGTTCCTGTTCAGGCAGCAACCATTGTTGCTAAGGGGATAGACGTATCCTATTGGCAAGGCGGTTCTATTAACTGGAGCGCTGTTGCGGCAGACAGCCATGGGAATTTCGCTATTTTGCGTGCCTATTGCTATGGTAAAGATACCTATTTTGATACCAACTATGCTAATGCCAAGGCAGCAGGGGTTCCTGTAGGTGCCTACGTTTACATTTATGGTACTACTACGGCAGCGGTACAAGCTGAAATCAATGCTTTGCTCAGTGTTATCCAAGGCAAACAGTTTGAGTATCCCATTTATATTGATATTGAAGATTATGATACTTATGGAAGCGTTGGATCGGCCACGACCACTGCTTTGGTAAAAATGGCTTGTGAAATGTTATGGGATGCCGGTTTTTACCCCGGTGTTTATACCTATACTTCTTTTGCTGCCAGTTATATTGATATGACTCAATTAACTGCTTATACCACTTGGATTGCCGATTATCGTGGGTACGTTGGCTATACTGGGGCTTATGATATGTGGCAATACGGATGTGAAGGCAGTGTTGGTGGCATCAGCCCTGTGGATGTCAACTATTGTTATGCCGACTTACCCAGAATGATTGCTGATGCAGGGAAGAATGGATATGATTCTGTAAGTTATCCTTATGATGTGGATGATTCTACCAAAATGTTGTATGATGGGGAATCTACCTCGGGGCTGAAAGCTTCTTACGATACGGCAATCTCTGTTGAGACTTCTAATAAGACCCAGGGTGAATCCAGTTTGAAGCTGACCTTTAATAATCCTGCCGGAGATACAGAAGGAAAAATCGGCGGTATGATTCTGCAATCTTTGAAAGAAGTCAGCAATATAAGAAGTTATAACTATTTTGAGATGGATGTGTATTTCTCTCGGTATATGTCTTCCGGTACTTTGCAAATCAACTTTGCTGCCAACGGGGCGGAAATAGGATATAGTTACGAATTGAATTTTGTTGGCTATTCTAAAGGTTGGCATACCATTCGGGTTGCTTTGTCAGACATTCCTGCTAAGTTGTTTGCCAATGCCAACTGGAGAAAAATCGATACCATCCGATACACCTGGTTTAATACTCGGTTGCAAACTCAGTCCACTTATTTCTTAATTGATAACGTTCGCGTATTAAAGGTAGAGGAAGTTGTTTCATCTTTACCATCTTCTGAACCGTCATCACAACCTTCGTCGATCCCTTCCCCCGAACCATCTTCTGTATCTTCTGGTGTTCCTGAGGAAATCCTTCCCTATGGGGATATCAACGAAAATGGTGCGGTCAATGCGACAGATGCTTTAGCAGTTTTGAAATACGCTGTTGCCAAACAGTTGTTTACTGACCGTCAAATACTTTTGGCAGACGTTGATGGAGATGGCACTATTGATGCCAAGGATGCTTTGTTAATTTTACGATATGCTGTTAGCTTGATCGATTCTTTCCCGGTGGAGACAATGTAATATTATTACATTTTTTTGGTATTCCATGTTTTGGGGTGCCATTTTTCCCCGGAGAGTTTTAGGTGTCAAGTGTGAAAAAAACATAAATATTCAAGCATAATATATAGCAATCTTCTTCATCTTTTATTAAAAGGTTGACTAATTTTGGCTTTTTGTGGTAAAATTACATAAAATATCGATTTGGTATAATTATGGGAATTGAAAAAATATATGGAGGTAAAAACATGAAAAAATTATGGTCACTTATACTGGTGTTTGCATTGGTGGCAACCCTTTTTATTGGAATTCCTGTTCAGGCTGCCAGTGTTGTAGCTTATGGGATTGACGTTTCCAAATGGCAAGGTACCATCAACTGGAACTCGGTTGCTTCTCATAATCATGGGGACTTTGCTATTTTGCGCGCCTATTGCTATGGGAAAGACACCACCTTTGAAACCAACTATGCCGGGGCCAAAGCCGCCGGTGTTCCCGTTGGTGCTTACTGTTTTATTTACGGTACCACAACTTCCGCTGTACAAGCAGAAGTAAATGGTTTGATTGCCGCTATCAGCGGGAAACAGTTTGAGTATCCTATTTATATTGACGTAGAAGATGCTGATACGTATGCCAGTGTTGGTCGGCAAACCACCACTAATTTGGTTGCCATGGCTTGCAAAATGTTGGAAGATGCGGGTTACTATGCCGGTGTTTATACTTATACCAGTTTCTCCAATAGTTACATCTATATGAGCCAGTTGTCTGCTTATACCACTTGGATTGCCGATTATCGTTCCAGCTTAGGTTATACCGGGGCTCATGATATGTGGCAATACTCCTGCACCGGTTCGGTTTCCGGTATCTCCGGCGATGTTGACCTGAACTACAGTTATCTGGATTTCCCCACCATTATCAAGAGCATCGGGATCAACGGATATGAACCTTCCGTTACCTATCCTTACGACGTGGACAGCAATACCAGAATGTTGTATGACGGAGAAAGCAAAAGTTATGTTACCACTGCTTTCAGTACCACAGCCACGGTCTATTCAGGAAATAAAACCCAAGGGGATAACTCACTGAAATTAACCTTCAGTAATCCTGCGGCAACAGCTTCTACCAACAAAGTAGGCGGTATGGCGGTTTTAAAACTCACCAGTGCCACCGACCTAACGGGCTATGATTATATTCAGTTTGACGTGTATTTAAGCCGTACTATGACAGGGTCCCATGGATTCCAGCTTAACTTTATCACCGATACCACCGAAGATGGTTATAACTACTTGAAAGGGATAAACGATTGGGCAGCCGGTTGGCATACTATCACTGTGGAACGTTCAGCTATCGGGAAAGCAGTGAGCTCCGCCGATTGGTCCAGCATTCAAAAAATGCGTATTGCCTGGTGGAACTATGCAGGGGTTTCCGAGGAAACTTATTTCCTGGTTGACAATATCCGTGCTTTGAAGAGTATAGCCACAGATATTATTTACCCCTATCAAAGTGACAGCAAAACCATGATGTTGATGGATGGGGAATCCATTGGGGGGATGAAGGAAGCTTTCAGCACCAACGTTTCCCTTGATACTTCTAATAAAACCCAAGGCAGTTCCAGCATGAAAATGACCTTTAATAAACCCGCCGGGTATGCAGCCAACGGGAATATTGGCGGTATGATTCTCCAATCTTTCAAAGAAGCCACCGACTTGTCTGCTTATGATTATTTTGAAGTGGACGTATACTTCTCCCGTGCTATGACCGGTTCCCATGCTTTGCAAATCAACTTCGGTGCCGGTTCTCAGGACGGATACAATGCTTCTACCACCATCAGAGATTATGCTCAAGGTTGGCATACCATTCGCATCACAATGTCAGAAATTCCTGCCGCTAAACCTGCCAATGCCGATTGGACCAAAATAGATACCATGCGGTATACCTGGTTTAACCATGACTTGCAGGAAGAATCCACCTATTTCTTGATTGACAATGCCCGTGTGGTAAAAGAAGAACAAGTAATTCCTTCTGAACCTGAACCTTCTTCGGAACCCTCTTCCGAACCTTCAGATGTACCTGTGGAAATCCTTCCTTACGGGGATATCAATGAAAATGACATGGTGAATGCAGCGGATGCTTTGTCCGTCCTGAAATTTGCTGTTGGCAAACAGTTGTTTACTGATCGTCAGTTGATTTTGGGCGATGTTGACGGTGATGGTGCCATTGATGCCAAAGACGCTTTATTGATTTTGCGTTATGCCGTTAGTTTGATCGATTCTTTTCCTGTGGAAACCATGTAATATTTTATCTGTTTTGTGGCACCCTGTGATTAGGGTGCCACATTTTACCATTTTTATTAGGATGATGACAAATGAATGTAACTTGGAAAAACTGTTTTCGTGTTGGCATTAGTGCCTTTCTTTTATATCTGGCAATTTTTTATTGGTCGGGTGTCTCGTCTTTTTTGTCCTTGCTCTTGGGGGCGCTTTCCCCCTTGGTGTTGGGCTTTGGCATTGCCTATGTGTTAAACATCCTTATGAGTTTTTATGAACGGCATTATTTTACCGGGCGGTCTCATTCCCGCGGTGTTCAAATCACCAAACGGTCTGTTTGTTTGGTGGGTTCCATTGTAACGCTGTTGGCAATGATTGCTCTGATTGTATGGTTGGTGGTGCCGGAACTGATTTCCTGCGTCAGTTTGTTGATTTCGGAGATCCCCAAAGGCATTGAAAAATTGGTTAACAGCCAGTGGATTCGTAAGGTGCTTCCCGAAAACGCCTTGTCTTATTTGTCTTCTGTGGATTGGATGTCTTACATTTCCAAAGGAATCCAGGTCATCACTTCGGGTTTGGGGGATGCCATCACCACCGTAGTATCTGCAGTTTCTTCGGTGTTTTCGGTGGTGGTTTCTGCCGTATTAGGTGTGATTTTTGCCTTGTATATGTTGCTTTCCAAAGAAAAATTGCAACAACAAGGAGAAGCGGTGCTTTGTCGCTATTGCAAACCTCACCTGCAAGAAAAAATTAAACACGTTTTATCAGTGTTGAATGGATGCTTCCATAATTACATTGTGGGGCAATGCTTGGATGCGGTGATTCTGGGTGTCTTATGTGCCCTTGGTATGTGGATATTCCGCTTTCCTTATGCCACCATGATTGGTGCCCTGGTGGGTTTCACTGCTTTGATTCCTGTTGCCGGGGCTTTCGTGGGAGCGGGGGTAGGCTTTGTTATGATTTTAACCGTGTCTCCCATCAAAGCTTTGCTGTTCCTGGTGTTCTTTATGGTATTGCAACAACTGGAAGGGAATTTGATCTATCCCAAAGTAGTTGGCGGTTCTATTGGCTTGCCCGCCTTACTGGTATTGGCGGCTGTTACCGTAGGCGGCAGTTTAATGGGCGTTCTGGGTATGCTTATTGGTGTTCCCATTGTCGCTGCTCTGTATCACCTGATGAAAGAAGAAGTAAAGAAAAAAGATTTAGAATCGCAATGATGAAAAAACACCCCAACTGTTACCGTAACAGTTGGGGTGTAACTGTTTTAGGCTTTAAGCCTCGTCTTTTCTATAAAACAAAAACGGATACCCACAAAGTGAGTATCCGTTTTGTTGGTGCGAGAGACGGGACTTGAACCCGTACGCCATAAGACACACGCCCCTCAAACGTGCCTGTCTGCCGATTCCAGCACTCTCGCAACTGCAAAAGTGATTATATCAAACTTGAATCCATTTGTCAACTGCTTTTTTCTTTTTTCTTGTGAAAAGTGAATGAAAGAAAAAATTACAATTTTTTTAAAAATAGTACTTGATTTTTTAAAACAAGTGTGTTATTATACTTTGGCACGAAAGTGATGCGCCAGTAGCTCAGCTGGATAGAGTGTTTGGCTACGAACCAAAAGGTCAGGGGTTCGAGTCCCTTCTGGTGCGCCAATGATCGACAAGTCTTTTCAGGACTTGTCGATTTTTCTTTTCTTGCTTTTATCATGGGTTTGTGGTACAATTTGTAAGTATTAACGGGTAGGAGGGGAGAATCTTGTCCAAACGCAAAGAACGGAACACCAAAGGTAAAATTATCACTGCCGCTTGGAAATTATTTTATGAGCTGGGGTATGATGAAACTACGGTGGATGAGATCATTGAAGAATCGGGTACGTCCAAAGGTTCTTTCTATCATTATTTTGACGGGAAAGACGCCTTGCTTTTTTCCTTGTCGGAATTGTTTGATGCCAAATATTCCGAACTTGCCGAAACCATGGATCGTTCCCTTCACGCCTTTGACCTTTTAATGCTTTTGAATCGGGAACTTTTTGCCATGGTGGAATCCACCGTATCCCTGGAATTGTTGGCGCGGCTTTATTCTTCCCAGTTAATTACCAAAGGGGAACGGCACCTGCTGGACCAGGACCGGGTATATTATAAACTGTTACGGCAAATTGTGGTACAAGGCCAGCAAAGGGGAGAACTACGGGAAGATGTTCCCGCCAACGAAATTGTAAAAACCTACGCCTTGTGTGAACGGGCGCTTTTGTATGACTGGTGTATTTGCAACGGTCAGTACTCTTTGCGGGAATACAGTCAAAAAATGATGCCCAAGTTCATGCTGGATTACAAAATTTGTTGAAAAATAAAAATATTATTTTTGCGGTTAAATAAAAGTACAGACTAAAGTCTAACTTTTATTTTCTTTTAAAATCAATATTATTATCGAAAACACAGAACGATATTTGTATGTGAAGTATAAACAACGTTCTGTGTTTTAGTCTATAATGTAGTGTGGTATACTGCTAAAGTTGAAAATTTTAGAAAGAGGGATATTATGAGTGTTGCAGATTACATCATCATGGGTACTATTGCGGTATACATGCTTGGTATGTTAATCATCGGTTTTATGGTTTCCGATAAAAACAAAACCTCCAGTGATTTCTATTTGGGTGGCCGTTCCTTGGGCCCCTTGGTAACTGCTATGAGTGCTGAAGCTTCGGATATGAGCGGTTGGCTGTTAATGGGCCTTCCCGCTGTTGCCATGATGGGTGGTTTGGCAGAAGCCAGTTGGACCGCCATTGGCTTGGCAGTTGGTACATACCTTAACTGGTTATTTGTTGCCAAACGGTTGCGGGTGTATAGCCAACGAATTGATGCTTTTACCTTGCCGGACTTTTTCTCTAAACGTTTTGGTGATAAAAGTAAAGTTTTGTTAACTGTTTCGGCATTGTTTATTATTGTATTCTTTATTCCGTACACCGCTTCCGGTTTTGCTGCCTGCGGAAAGCTGTTTTCCAGCTTGTTTGGCATGGACTATATGACCGCAATGATCATTAGTGCCGCCGTTATTGTTTTGTATTGCACTTTGGGGGGATTTTTGGCTGCCTCCACCACCGACTTTGTTCAAAGTATTGTTATGACCATTGCATTGTTTGTTGTGGTTGGTTTCAGTGAAGGGTTAATCAACGGTTTCGATACCGTGTTTGCCAACGTACAAGGGTTGGATGGTTATCTTGATTTGTTCAAGGGTCATAATGTTGTTGGTGGGGAAGCCGGTAGTTATGGTGCATTGCCGGTAGCATCCACCTTGGCTTGGGGCTTGGGCTACTTTGGTATGCCTCATATTTTGCTTCGTTTTATGGCCATTGAAGACAAAAACAAATTAAAAACCTCCCGTCGTGTGGCTTCGGTTTGGGTGGTAATTTCTATGGGCATTGCCGTAGTAATTGGTGTGGTTGGTTATAGCTTGATGCAAAAAGGGGTATTGCCCAATTATGAAAGCGCATCTGCCGCCGAAACCATTATTGTTGATATTGCTAAATTCTTAAGCAATTATGGCTGGGTACCCGCTATTACAGCAGGGATTATTTTAGCAGGTATTTTGGCATCCACTATGTCCACTGCCGACTCCCAACTGCTGGCAGCTGCCTCTAGTATTTCTCAAAACTTAATTCAAGATACTTTCAAAGTAAAACTTTCTGCCAAAGCTTCCATTTGGTTGGCTCGTATTTCGGTTATTGCCATTTCCGCCGTTGCTATTTTCTTGGCACGTGACCCCTCCAGCTCGGTATTCCGTATTGTTTCCTTTGCTTGGGCAGGATTTGGTGCCGCATTCGGTCCGGTTGTATTGTTTGCTTTGTTCTGGAAACGTACAAACAAATGGGGGGCTATTGCCGGTATGATTTTAGGTGGCGCTATGGTATTTATTTGGAAATTCTGTATCGCTCCCATTGGTGGTGTGTGGGCAATTTACGAATTGTTACCTGCTTTCATTGTTGCCTGTGTTGCCATTGTTGTTGTTAGTTTGTTAACAAAAAAACCTGATGATGATATTGTTGCCGCTTACGAACTGGCAAAAGCCGAAAAATAAAATATACTGTAATTTAATACCTCCGCATAGAATAATGCGGAGGTGTTTTTTTATGAATTGCCGAATTATTGAAATGCGAAACCGGGAAGTGATCTGCCTGAAAGACGGCTCCCGGTTAGGGGCGGTCTGTGACGTGGAAATCGATACCTGCTCGGGGAAACTGGCATCCATCATTATTTATGGAAAACCACGGCTGTGGGGACTCATGGGAAAAGAGCCGGATATGGTGATTCCTTGGGAGGAAATTCAGGTCTTCGGGGAAGAAACCATCCTGGTTTCTTGTGAACCTGTTTTGGTAAAAAAAGAAAATAGTAAAAAAATGCGATTTTTGGAATAATTTTTGAAAAAAATACTTGCAGTGGCGAATGGGTTGTGCTATAATCCATTGGTAATGGTAAAAATCTAATACTATGCCATTATGTAAAAACCGCACATTTTCGGATTGTCAGTCGGTTGGCATCTTCAGCAGGGTGCTTGGCTGGCGAGGTGATGAAAATGGAGGACAAAACAAGGAGGAAATTATCATGAGTGTTGTATCTATGAAACAACTGCTGGAAGCCGGTGTTCACTTTGGGCACCAAACCCGCCGCTGGAACCCCAAAATGGCGGAATACATTTTTACGGAAAGAAACGGTATCTACATTATCGACCTTCAAAAAACCGTAAAAAAATTGGAAGAAGCCTATATGTTTGTTCGGGAAGCCACCCAAGATGGCGGCGAAATCCTGTTCGTTGGCACCAAAAAACAAGCTCAACTTTCTGTGAAAGAAGAAGCTGAACGTTGCGAAATGCCCTACGTTGATGCTCGTTGGCTGGGCGGTATGCTCACCAACTTCCGCACCATCCGTCGTCGTATTGACCGTTTGAACCAATTGCGCAAAATGCGTGAAGATGGCACCTTCGATTTGTTGCCCAAAAAAGAAGTAATCAAATTGAACGGCGAAATCGAAAAATTGGAAAAATTCCTGGGCGGTATTCAAAACATGAAAAAAGCACCTGTTGCTATGTTCGTTGTTGACCCCCGTAAAGAAAAAATTGCTGTTGCCGAAGCTCACAAATTGAACATTCCCGTAGTTGCTATTGTTGATACCAACTGCGATCCCGACGATGTTGACTACGTAATTCCCGGCAATGACGACGCTATCCGTGCTGTTAAATTGTTGGTTGGCGCCATGGCAGATGCTGTTATCGAAGGCCGTCAAGGTGCTGTAGGTTCCGCTGCTCAAGAAGAACCTGCCGAAGAAGCAGCCGAATAATTTCGACTGAGATATATTAAATTTAGGAGGAATACCAATGGCTTTTACAGCTGCTGATGTTAAAAAATTAAGAGAACAAACAGGTTGCGGTATGATGGACTGTAAAAAGGCTCTTACCGAAAGCGATGGTGATATGGACAAAGCAATCGACTATCTCCGTGAAAAAGGCCTTGCTGCTGCTCAGAAAAAGGCCAGCCGTATTGCTGCAGAAGGTGCAGTTGTTATTTATACCGATGCTGCTACCAACGTTTCTGCAATGGTAGAAGTAAACGCCGAAACTGACTTCGTTGCCAAAAACGAAAAATTCGTCAACTTTGCCACCACCGTTGCTAAAGTTGTTGCCGAACAAAATCCTGCCGACGTTGACGCTTTGATGGCTTGCACTCCTGCAGGTTCTGATATGGACGTTACCGCTTTGTTGCACGAATTGGTATTGCAAATCGGTGAAAACATGAAAGTTCGTCGTTTTGCCCGTTACGAAGGTAATGTTGCTACCTACATTCATGCAGGTGGTGCTGTTGGCGTTATTGCTACTTTTGACGTAGATAATGCTGTAGCCGCAAAACCCGAATTTGCAGCTATGGGTAAAAACGTTGCAATGCAAATCGCTGCTATGAACCCCGAATATCTCTGCGAGGGCGACATTTCTGCAGAAGATGCTGCTAAAATGAAATCTATCACCATTGATAGTGCTCTTAACAAACCCGATTCCCTTCCCATTCCCATTCTGAACTCCCTCATTGCAGAAGCAATCGACGGTAAAAAGTGGAGTGACGAGGACATCGCTATTTACCAAGGGCTTGACGCCAAACAAAAGAAGAACTTCGTAAACTTCATTTCCAAAGAAGCTTTGGCTATTCTTGCCGATATCGCTGTTTCCAAAAAGGCAGAAATTTCCGAAAACAAGATTTTCGTTGGCCTTGTTCAAGGTCGTATTGCAAAGCAAGTTAAGGGGATTTGTCTCCTTGAACAAGACTTTGTTCGTTCCGACCTTTTTGATGGCAACGTTGAAGGTTATGTAAAATCTGTTGCTAAAGAACTTGGCGCTGATGTTAAGCTTACCGGTTATATTCGCTTTGAAAAAGGTGAAGGTCTCGAAAAGAGAGAAGACAACTTTGCCGATGAAGTTGCAAGCATGATGTAGTTTTTGGCAAAATCCAATCGTAAAAGCCTTTCGGAAAATTCCGAAAGGCTTTTTTGTTGCAAGCTTATTAACTTATTCTTCCGAGATGATTTCATTGAATTCTGCAACCACTTTCATATAGGTGGTTTCATCTTCAATATCGTATAATTCATAATGTTCAGCGTCTACGTTTCGATAGCCGTAAATCAAAACGGTTTCGTTATCATCGGTGGGGGCAAGGGCAATGTAATCATTGCCTTCCACATCGAATACTCCGATGACCATACATTCCTGATCAATGGCAGAGCCATCATCAGCCAGCAGTTGTAAATGCAAATAGTTTTGTTCCATTGTTGTTTCTCCTTATCCTAATAATTTTTCGTAGGCAAGGGCTACGGCATCAAACAGGTCATCGTCTTCAATTTCCAATAACTCAACCTGCCCGTTTTCTTCC
>JAZNWL010000087.1:0-1635 GCA_045593325.1 Acutalibacteraceae bacterium
AGTTAGGATTGAAACGACTTTCCACCTTATCGTTACAAACAGCATCATTAGCGGTGGCGGTGCTAATCATGTTGGAGTTCTCCACAGCAGAGGTGGAGTTGTTACCGTTGCTCCCATTAGTAGTATCGGCAGGGGAGAGCGGGCCTGCATTATTCATTTTATTATACATAATTTTATAAAACCTTTTTTGTGTGTTGTTTAGTGGGGGGGAGTTACCCCCCCTTTGTTTAGTTCGGCTTTTCTCCTTTTCAAAGGAGAACAAAGTTACGCGGCGTAGGGGTTATCAAAGTTCAAGCCAAAAACCTTATCGGTTACTTCATCTTCAAATTTTTCATCAAAGTTGAAGCCCTTGATAATGTTACGAACTTGCTCCACGATGTTGCTCCAAGTTTTGTGAAGAACCAAGGAATTCACATCACCACGGATAGTATTCCCCTCCTCAACCCAGTTGCCCCTCATAATGAGGGTGTTTAGTGCGGTTACAACATCCCAAACGGTGCTTTGATTACCTCCCTTATCACCTGCGATTTCGGAGATTTCCCAACCTAAACGCAAACGCCAAGATTTCCAAGCCTCATAATTAGTTACGGGCAGGTTTTCCAAATAAAGGAGATGGAAATAATCCTCACGCTCCTTTCCAGTAAAACCTAACTCCGTAGCGAATTCGGAAGCCTGGGTTGAATTTACCAACTCCTCAAAGCGACCCTTGGAAGTTGCCTTTTTGCCCTTACCCGCCGTAGCGGATACCTCATTAGTGTATTTTTTATTCATAATAATTTGGAATAATTAGTTTGTTATGAGTGAATTTCATCACTCCCGTTTACTAGAACTCACAAACATCAAAACGGAACACAAAAGCAGTTATCAGAGGGAATCACCCTCAACTCTCCCCAAGATGCTCATGAAACTCCCAAGAGCGGTAGAGTTTCCACGATTACCTTTTTTGTGGTCAAACCCTACATCATCAACCCTCTGCTTCATGAACAAACTTGGGGGAGTGCCAGAGCGATGATGGGGTAGGGATTATTTTTTGGGGAATGCTTGGTTACAAAGGGCAGGCTTTCAAGCCTAGGGAAGCGTGAATCTTTTAGCAGATTCGGATTCAATCACGGCACAAAAAAAACCACCTTGAACTTGCATCACAACAATTATTACCGAGCCATCTTTGGCTCTGGCTTATACGCGATAACCCACTTGGGTCTCCGTTTTGCTGAAAGTGATGCACCGTTCGGTGGCTGACGAGGGGATTATACAACCTCTCGGTAATAAAGTCAAGTAAAAAATTGCATTTTTATAATAAATTTTTACAACTTTTTCTTATTTGTTGATAATCAACTCGGAATAAACTCTATTTTTTTGAGATGGTCGCTCAAAGATGTGATTTGAGGCGAATTTTTCAGTCCAGGAGGTGTTCCTGCTGTCTCATTCATGGCGTTAGTGATGGTGGATTCTATTGCCTTTTGTAGGAACTGTTCATGTGGCAACCACCCTTCTACTGGTCGGAAATGGGAGTAGGATCTTGGTTTATAATCGGAATCACCAAGTTGGACGAAAATCGCACCATCTTCCTTATAAACCTTGCCAAAACCCTGGGTTAGCAGTCTCTTTACAAAGACATCAAGAAAACGCTCACTC
>JAZNWL010000088.1:0-29786 GCA_045593325.1 Acutalibacteraceae bacterium
ACTGGGTGCTCCCGGTTGCGAACGCTACATTGAAAATTACAAAGAAAATATCCGTCGTCTGGCAGCCGCAGGGGTAAAATGTATTTGCTACAACTTTATGCCCGTGTTCGACTGGTTGCGCAGTGACCTTTCCAAAAAAAAATGCCGACGGTTCCAACTCCCTGGCATTTGACAATGAAACCGTTTTGTCCATGGACCCTGTTAAGAGTGAACTTTCCTTGCCCGGTTGGGACGAAAGTTACACCAAAGAAGGGCTTCGTGCTTTGATGGAACAATACAGCGACATTGACGAAGAAAAACTTTGGGCAAACTTTGAACGGTTTATCAAAGAGATCATCCCCGTTTGCGAAGAAGTTGGGGTCAACATGGCCATTCATCCCGATGATCCCCCTTGGGGCATTTTCGGTCTTCCCCGCATCATCACCGGGGCGGAAAGCTATCGTCGCATGGCTCAGATTTCTGACAGCGTTTGCAACGGTATCACCTTCTGCACCGGCTCTTTGGGCGCTAACCCCCAAAATGATCTGATTGCCATGATCAAAGAATTTGGCGATAAAATTCATTTCTTCCATGCCCGTAATATCAAAATCACCGGGGAACGTTGCTTCCAGGAAACCGGGCATTACACCGATGCCGGCTCGCTGGATATGTACGGCATGATGAAAGCCTTGCACGACGGCGGTTTCAAGGGCTATATCCGTCCTGACCACGGCCGTATGATCTGGGGCGAAAAGGGTCGTGCCGGTTACGGTCTTTACGACCGTGCTTTGGGTGCCGCATACCTGAACGGTTTGTGGGAAGCCATTGAGAAAGGGGAATAATTACCATGTCTAAAGTTGCTGTTGTTACCGGTGCAGGTGGGGTGCTTTGCTCCTCCTTTGCCAAAGAACTTGCCAAAAACGGCTATGCTGTTGCTTTGTTGGATCTGAACGAAGAAGCCGTAAAAAAAGTTGCCGATGAAATCGTTGCCGATGGCGGCAAAGCCATTGGCTATAAAGCCAACGTTCTGGAAAAAGAAATGTTGGAAGAAGTACACGCAAAAGTGCTTGCCGATCTTGGCAAATGCGATCTGCTCATCAATGGGGCGGGGGGCAACAGTCCCAAATGTACCACCGTTCACGAAACCTTTGAAGATGGGGACGAAAAACGGGATGACATTTTGACCTTCTTCAACCTGGATAAAGCAGGCTTTAACTTTGTGTTCGACCTGAACATTCTGGGCACCTTGATTCCCACCCAGGTTTTTGCTGTGGATATGCTGGGCAGAAAGGACTGCAACATTCTGAACATTTCTTCCATG
Source organism: Acutalibacteraceae bacterium (assembly GCA_045593325.1). GTDB lineage: Bacteria > Bacillota > Clostridia > Oscillospirales > Acutalibacteraceae > UMGS1484. The sequence goes on from JAZNWL010000088.1 coordinate 1,301, forward strand.
AATGCTTTCCGTCCTTTGACCAAAATCCCCGCCTACTCCGCCGCCAAAGCAGGGATCTCCAACTTTACTCAATGGTTGGCTGTCCATTTTGCAGGTCAAGGGATTCGGGTAAACGCCATTGCTCCCGGGTTCTTTGTCACCAACCAAAACCGCGGTTTGCTGTTTGATGAAAACGGCAACCCCACTCCCCGTACCGAAAAAATCCTTCGTGCTACCCCTATGGGTCGTTTTGGGGAGGCGGAAGAACTGCTGGGTACTTTGATGTGGATTACCGATCCCCAAAAAGCAGGGTTTGTTACCGGCGTAGTCGTGCCTGTAGATGGTGGCTTCTCTGCATACTCGGGCGTTTAGAAGCGGGATAACGGCCCGAGAACATAGGCACAATATAAAGCAGTGATGCACTACCCATAGGTTATGATATGTTTTATGTTTTCTTGTGCAAATAAGTTAATGAAAAATGGGTATCCCATCGAGGGATACCCATTTTTGTGCCTATTTGTCATTTTTTCCACCTCTCGACGTATCGCATACGCCTTCGGGTGGAAGAAAATGCCATCTCGAACCATTCTACCGCTTCTAAACAGTGCACGATTTGAGAGAAGTTTTTATTCTAGCTTTTTAGGGGTGGGGATTGTTTGTATTTTTTATTGGTAAAAATTTGAATTTCCCGTCGGCTTTTTCTTGACAATAACGCTTTTTTGTATTACTATATTATATGTTGTGGTAGTATTGCCAATCGTATATGGATTCTACAAAATATGATGTGGGGTTCTATCATAACGGTTATTTTCTTCCGGGTGGTGCCGCGGCCCGTTTTGGCAAGTTTACGTTACTCGATTGACCTGTTTTTGCCTCTCAACAGCGGTTAATATATATAAGGAAGGTGTCAGACCCGATGAACGAATTATTGTACGCCATCATCGGTTTTGCTGTGGGTTCCTTACTGTTTGGCATTGTTTGTTATTTTGCCGGCATTGCTCACCGCAAAAGAAAAGCCGAAGGCATTCTGGGATCGGCCGAAGAAGAATCCAAACGGATTCTCAGCGATGCCATGAAAGCCGCAGAAGCAAAGAAAAAGGAATCTTTGCTGGAAGCAAAGGACGAAATTCACCGTTTGCGTAACGAATCCGAAAAAGAAATTCGGGAACGCAGAAGTGAAGTGCAACGGCAGGAACGCCGTTTGCAACAAAAAGAAGAAACCTTGGACAAGAAAATGGACAACATGGAAGCCAAGGAAGAAAAACTCGCAAAACGCGAAAAAGAAATCGAAGAAAAACTCGCAGAAACCGAAGAACTGAAAAAACGGGAATTTGAAATGTTGGAACGAATTTCCGGCTTAACAGTGGAACAAGCCAAAGACTTTTTGCTTTCCACCCTGGAAAACGAATTGGATCACGAAAAAGCTGTTAAAATTCTGGACTTTGAACAACGGTTCAAAGAAGAGGCCGACGAAAAAGCAAGAGAAATTCTTTCTCACTGCATTCAACGTTGCGCCGCTGATCATTCTTCAGAAGCCACCGTTTCGGTTGTGCCTCTGCCCAACGATGAAATGAAGGGCCGCATCATCGGCCGTGAAGGTCGCAACATCCGCGCATTGGAAGTTGCCACCGGTGTAGATTTGATTATCGACGATACCCCCGAAGCTATTACCCTGTCCTGCTTTGAACCGGTTCGTCGGGAAGTTGCCAGACTTACCCTGGAAAAACTCATTACCGACGGTCGTATTCACCCTGCCCGCATTGAGGATATGGTGGAAAAATCCCGGAAAGAAGTGGACCAGAAAATCAAAAAAGAAGGGGAACGCGCTGTTCTGGACGTGGGAGTTCACAACGTTCATCCCGAACTGGTAAAACTTTTGGGGAAACTCCAATTCCGTACCAGTTACGGTCAGAACGTGCTGAACCACTCTTTGGAAGTGGCTTACCTTTCCGGCTTGCTGGCTGCCGAAATGGGGGAAGACGTTTCTCTTGCCCGCCGTGCAGGGCTGCTGCATGACATCGGGAAAGCCCTTGACCATGAAATGGAAGGATCCCACATTCAACTGGGTGTGGAAGCCGCCAGGAAATACCGTGAAAACGACAAAGTGGTTCACGCCATTCATGCTCACCACGGGGATGTGGAAGCCAAAACGGTGATTGCTTGCATTGTACAGGCTGCCGACGCTATTTCCGCCGCCCGTCCCGGTGCTCGTCGTGAAAACCTGGAAAATTACATCAAGCGTCTGGAACGACTGGAAGCCATTGCCAATGAATTCAACGGGGTGGAACAATCCTTTGCCATTCAGGCAGGTCGTGAAATTCGCATTATGGTGAAACCCGAAATCATTTCGGATGACCAAATGGTGATTACCGCTCGTGAAATCGTGAAAAAGATTGAGGACGAGTTGGAATATCCCGGTCAGGTTAAGGTCCATGTCATTCGTGAAAGCCGCGCCATTGACTACGCGAAATAATCACTGAACTTTCGCCGCTTTCTTATGTTTTTTGTTAAATATAAGAAGGCGGCTTTTTGTAAAGCAGGGGAAGGGAGGAATCGGTATGCTGTCACCCCTTGCGGACCGCCTGCGCCCTACGGGTCTTTCGGATATGGTGGGTCAACGCCACCTGCTGGGGGACGGATGCGCCTTAAGGCGGATCATTGAAAGCGGGAACATTCCCAATTTGATTTTCTACGGCCCCTCGGGCACCGGCAAAACCACCCTGGCATCCATCATTGCCGCCGCCACCGACAAAAAACTTCATCGGCTCAACTGCACCACCGCAGGCACTGCTGACATCAAAGAAGTGGTTTCCGAAATCGGTACCCTTTCTGCCCAAAAGGGGATTTTGTTGTATTTAGACGAAATCCAGTATTTTAATAAAAAACAACAGCAATCTTTGCTGGAACATATTGAAAACGGCAACATTACTTTGATTGCCTCCACCACCGAAAACCCTTACTTTTACGTGTATGGGGCATTGCTCAGCCGTTCCACGGTGTTTGAGTTCAAACCCGTTACCCCTGAGGATATTGTTCCCGCGGTTCACCGCGCCTTCGCGTTTTTGCAACAGGAACAATCTCTTTCCTTGCAGGTGGAGGAAGAGGTGCCACACCTCATTGGCACCTTCGCCGGAGGGGATGTTCGCAAAGCCATGAATATTTGCGAACTGTGTGTCACCGCCGCCACGCCTTCGGAGGAGGGGCATTTGATTACCGCCCGGACGGTGAAACAACTTACAGGCAATTCCGCTTTGCGGTATGACCGAACGGGGGATGAACATTACGACTGCATTTCCGCCTTTCAGAAATCCATGCGGGGGTCAGACGTAGACGCCGCTCTTTACTATTTAGGGCGGATCTTATTGGCAGGGGATCTTCCCTCTGCTTGCCGTCGGCTGATGGTGTGTGCCGCGGAAGACGTGGGGCTTGCCTATCCCCAGATCATTCCCATTGTAAAAAGTGCCGTGGATATGGCCTTGCAGTTGGGAATGCCTGAAGCACGGATTCCTTTGGGGGATGCGGTGGCTTTGGTAGCCCTGGCACCAAAATCCAACACCGCTCACCTGGCGCTGGATGAAGCCATGGCGGATATTCAGGGGGGCAAAACCTATGCGGTGCCCCGTCATTTGCAAAACAAACATTTCGACGGAGAAGACGCCAAGGTCAAGGGGCAACATTATTTGTATCCCCACGATTACCCCCACGCTTACGTTCCCCAAACCTACTTGCCCAAAGAGTTGGAAGGAACGCGATATTATACCCCGGGAAACAATAAAAACGAACAAGCCTTTTGGAATTATTGGAAAGACATTAAAAAATAAAAGGACGTTGGTTTTTAAAATAGGAGGATTTTTATGAAAAGAATTCTTGCGTTTGGATTATCTTTACTTTTACTTTTAGGGCTTTTGCCTGTTTCTGCTTTTGCCGCAGAAACCGACCCTGCCTTTGTGGTAAGCGGTGGCAAAGCTGACAATGGAGAAACGGTGGAAGTGACCGTTTCGGTGGCAAACAACCCCGGCATTGTCAGTTTAAAGGTCCAGGTGGGATACGACAGCGATGCCCTGGAACTGACAGGCATTGCCGGTCAGGATTATGCCGACGTTTCCTTCGGCCCCTTGACCAATAATCCCATTGCGGTAAACTGGCTGGACAGTTTGAACCCCAATAACACCACCGACGGCGTGGTGGCGGTGCTGACCTTTACGGTGTTGGATACCGCCGTTTACGAGGAAACTCCCATCACTTTGACCTATAATCCCAACGACGTATTTGATTACGATTACAATAATGTGAGTTTTTCTGTGGTGAATGGCAGTGTAACGGTTGGTTGCACCCATCGTACCACCGTTACCGTTCCTGCCAAAGACTCTACCTGTAAGGAACAAGGCAACGAAGAATACACCTATTGTGAAAAATGCGGGGAAGTTTTGGAAGGGTCCGACCAACTGTTACCTTTGGCTGCTCACGATTTTACCGGGGAAGTAACTGCCACCGATTATTTTGCAGTAACCGCCACCTGCGTGGAACCTGCTTATTACGTGCACAGCTGTACTGTGTGCGGTCTTGCCGGGGAAACCACCTTCGCCGTTGGTGACGTGGATAAAACCAATCATATCGGGAAAACTGTATTGGTTGGAGAAAAAGAACCCTCTTATGAAGAAGAAGGTTACACCGGGGACCTTTGCTGTGACGCTTGCGGTGACGTGCTTTCCCACGGGGAAGCCATTGATAAATTGGTAAAACAAAACGGCCTTGTTCAAGATGGGGACGTATACCGCTATTTGGTAGACGGGGAAGCAGTATCCGGCTGGTATGAAATTGACGGTGAATGGTACTACTTCTTTGAAGACACCCTTGCCGCCAAAGCCGGCAGTTACCAAGTGGGTGACGTTACCTATACCTTTGAACAAACCGGGAAATTAACCTCCGGTGTGTGGGCATCCACTCTGTACGGTGTTCGTTACTATTACGGCCCTGCCTATTATAGAAACACCTGGGCGTTGATTGAAGATAACTGGTATTATTTTGAAGGCGGTTATCGTGCCACAGGCTATGCCTATGTTCCTTTGAAAGACAGCACCCAAAATGGGGTTTGCTATTTTGATGAACAAGGGATTTTTGTGGAAACCCTTAATGGCCTCAGCGGCCTTGACGGTACCTTACGGTATTACGAAAACGGCGTAAAAAAAGCTGCCGGGTTGGTGCTGGTGGACGGTTACTACTATTTTGCCGACGTAGATGGCAAAATTGCCACAGGCAAAACCTACGTATGGAACCCCAACGGTATTGTTGCGGAAGACCATTACTTATTTGATGACCAAGGTAGATTGGTTGGTGCCGCCGTGGAAGACGGTCAAACCACTCTTGGAGAAATTGTAACCGAAGAAGACGGCACTTTACGGTATTATCAAATGGGCAAAGCTACCCCTGCCGGGTTGGTACTTGTTGACGGGTATTATTACTTTGCCGATGTGAACGGTGTGATCGCCACCGGAGAAAGCTATGTATGGAAGCCCAACGGCATTTTGCCTGAAGATACCTATCTGTTCCGTGATGACGGGAAATTGGTGGGAATCAAAGTGGTGGACGGCGAAACCGTTTTGGGTGAAATTGCCCAAGATGCCAATGGCGTTTTACGGTATTATCAACGGGGGAAAGCCGCGCCTGCAGGCCTTGTGGTGGTGGACGGCCACTATTACTTTGCCGATGTGGGCGGTGAGATTCGCATCGGTGAAAGATACGTATGGAAAGGGAACGGCATTGTTGCCGAAGATATGTATTTGTTTGGTGCCGACGGGAAAATGGTTGGTGTAAAAGTGGTGGACGGTGAAACTGTTTTGGGTGAAATCGCTGCCGACGAAAACGGCACCCTGCGGTATTACCAACTGGGGAAAGCCAAACCGGTTGGTCTGGTACTGGTGGACGGCTACTATTATTTTGCTGACGTTGGCGGTGAGATCCGCACCGGGAATACTTATGTATGGCGACCCAACAATATTGTTGCAGAAGATAACTATCTGTTCCATGAGGACGGCAAAATGCTGGGTGTAAAAGTGGTGGACGGCGAAACCGTTTTGGGTGAAATCGTTACCGAAGAAAACGGCACTTTGCGGTATTATCAAATGGGGAAAGCTGCCCCTGCCGGTTTGATTCTGGTGGACGGTTATTACTATTTTGCCGACGTTAGTGGTGTGATTGCCACCGGCAAAACCTACGTATGGAAACCCAACGGTCTTGTGGCAGAAGCCTCTTACCTGTTCCATGCCGATGGTAAAATGCTGGGTGTAAAAGTGGTAGACGGTGAAACTGTTTTGGGTGAAATCGTTACCGATGAAAACGGCGAACTGTTGTATTACCAATGGGGTCAAACAGTTGCCGCAGGTTTTGTGACGGTGGACGGCGACTATTACTTTGCCGATGTGGATGGCAAAATTGCCATCGGCAGAACCTACGTTTGGAAAGGTAACGGTATAGTTGCCGAGGGCCATTATGAATTTGGTGATGACGGGAAAGCTTTGAACGGATTTGTAACCAAAGAGGATGGCATTTATTACTATGAAATGGGTGCTTACGGAACCGAAGGCTTGAATTATATTGACGGCTACTATTATTGCATCGGAAACGACGGCAAACTATGGGTGAACGGTACCTATTACGTATGGAAAACCAATGGGTTGAGTGTTCCCATGTCTTATACCTTTGATGCACAAGGACGAATTGTTCTGTAACCTATCCTCTGTAAAATAACGAAACCCCCACCAATTTGCGATTGGTGGGGTTTTTTTGTGGCTGTTTTCGGAGAAAAAACCGCTTTAGTGGAGTAAAAATCAAGGGTTTTCGGACAAATTGCACAATTTGTGGGAAAATTTTTACCCGGGGAAAAGGGGACAAACCCCCTTGAAATGCTCTGTTTCTCCCTGTTTTTTCAATGGTTGTGGTGAATTTGCACAAAAAAGGCACAGAATTTTGTGGTTTTGTATGTGTATTTTTTTGAAAACGATTTTTTTGAAAACGCTAAAATCAAGAGAAAACAAAAGAAAAACAAAGAAAACAAGAGAAATCAAACTATTTTTCGTTTTGGTTTTTGCGAAAATTTTCGATTGGGTAAAAGTGACAGACGTCTTGTGGTTTCAAAAAATCAAACCACAAGATATGGAAAAGGTTACAACTTTGTAACCTTTATATTTCTGTTTTAGAATTAAAACTTTGTGAAAACCCACGAAAATTAACTCCTTCAAAAAGGTTGACAAATTGGGAACCCATGCATATAATTCCAATGGTTCGGCAAAACTGTGAATAAACCGAGGAAAGAACGAAGAAATACAAACCCTTACAACAAGGGAACTTTGTCTGAGGGGAATTCATAACAGACGAACTACAAGAAAGGTGAATTGAATTTATGCAGAATTTGAACCATCAGGTATGGGGAAAAATCCAGCGCTTTAATCAAAAAGCCGCCATTGTTTTTGTTTTTGCTATTTGCATGGGTATGTTGAGTATGTTGACCGTGAGCCTCGCCAGAGAGTTCACCGTGTTTTACAATCGCAACTGCCACGTTGTTACTTCTTATAATAACGATCCCCATTCCATTATGGAAAAAGCCGGTATCCATCTCAACGGCGTTTTTGAATATGAAATGGAAGAAACCGAAGAAGGCCCCGTATTGCGGGTTGGCCCTGAATGTACTTTGAAAGTAATTGCCGACGGCAAGACCTATGAAACCGTCAGCCGTACCGACCGTGTGGAAACCATTTTGTCCTCTTTGGGAATTACCCTGGGGGAACATGATGAGGTAACTCCCTCCCTTGATACGATTTTTACCGAAGACTGCACCATTCGGGTGCAACGGGTAACCTATCAAACCGCTTCCCGCACGGAAAAAGTGGAACCCACCGTGGTGTATGAAGACACCGACACCCTGCCTAAAGGCACTTTGGAAGTAAAGAACCCCGGCGTTTACGGGGAACAACTGGTTACTTACAATGACAAATTGGTAGACGGTGAAATTGCCCAAAGCAAAGCCGTTTCCGCTTTGGTTGTAAAAGAATCTGAAAATAAGATCCTGTTGCGGGGCACTGCAGACCCTGCCGACTTTGCTCCTGTTGTTACCAATAACGACAGCATCAATGAAAAAATTCTTTCTCCCCTGGAACCCCAAAACCCCATTGCTGTGAATGCCAAGGGGCAACCTGTGAACTACAAGAAGTGTATTAAGGGTCTTGCCACCGCTTACACCGCCAACGAAGGGGGCCATTTAACTGCCACCGGGGAAAAGGTTCAGGTGGGTTACGTTGCGGTAGACCCCAATGAGATTCCCTACGGCACCATGTTGTTCATTAAAACTGCCGACGGGAAATATTTCTACGGTCTTTCCAAAGCTGCCGACACCGGCGGATTTACCAGCGGCCCTGTTACTGTGGACTTATACTTTGAAGAAGTTGCAGAATGTATTCAGTTTGGCGTTAGGGACGTAGAGATCTATGTACTATAAAAAAATCCGCGATAATGGCGCATAAACATTGGTGCAAAGGATTCTATAATGGATAGTGTGATTGCCTTTGGATTTGTTGCAACCTATGATATATGCACAAAATAAGCTATCAAAAATGGGTACCCCATCGAGGGGTACCCATTTTTGCACCAATTTGTCATTTTTTCGGCACACGACGTACCAACGTACGCCTTGTGTGCCGAAGAAAATGCCATTCTGCACCATTCTCACGAATTTTTTGTTGCTTAATCGTAGCTTTATGAATTTGGAGGGAAATAGTAAGTGTAATTTATGGATTGATAAATTTTTCAAATAATTCCGTTGGGGTGTTGGCGGTGGGAATCCTTTCTTCTTCCATTTGGCGATACACCGAGGGGGCGGTATCGCTCCAGCCGGCAAAGAGGAAATCCACATCGGCGGCGATGGCCATATCCTTGCCCACGGGCAGGTCGTCCACCACCAGCAGGTCTTTGGGGGAAAGGCCCGTTTTTGCCATCAGGTCCAGCAGGGGAGCAGGGTCAGGCTTTTGGGGCGCAAAGGACAAATCGTAGATATAGTCAGGCTGAAGACCGAAATGGTGTTGATAGTCTCGCCTGATTAGCGATTCCTCCGAATGGGACACCACACAAATCAATCCCCCCGCTTGTTTATAGGCGGTGAGCAATTCTCCAAACCCTTCATGGGCATCGGGAATTTTATGTTTCACAAAATCCAGCCAATCCTGCAGTTCAAAGTCCAGTTCTTCTTTGGTGAAACCGTACCCCTGGGTGCACAGGGGGATAAACCCCGGGGAAGCGCAGGCTTCTTTAAAATCCTCCATGGAAATGAAAGCGCCCGGTCGCAGGATCTCCAGGGTGTGGCAAAAGGCAGGGTAATGAATCTGGTCGGTGCTTTTTACCAAAGTATCATCGTGGTCCAGCACCAAGCATTTGTATTTCATATACGTCCCTCCTTCGTTTTTTTACAGTATATCATATTGTATGGGTGTTGCAAAGGGATTTTGTTTGCGGTTTTTAAAAAACTGTGGTATACTGAATCAATCAATGATAAGGGGGAATGGCTATGAAAACCCTTCCTTTGGGAAAATACAAACATTTTAAAGGCAATGAATATGAAGTGGTGGCAATTGCTACCCATTCGGAAAGTATGGAACCTATGGTGGTTTACAAGGCTTTATACGGAGAAGGCGGCTATTGGGTTCGCCCCCTGCCGATGTTTTTGGAAACCGTAACAAAAGAGGGCAAAACCTTCCCCCGTTTTACTTATATAGGAGAAAACGATGAATAGTTCGGCAAAAACCGTAACCCGTATGGGGCTGATGTGCGTGGTGCTGATTCTTTGCAGTTGGTGTACCTTGCCCTTTGGCATTCCTTTTACCTTGCAGCTGGCAGGGGTTTTCCTCAGTGTGGGGGTGCTTGGGGGCGTACAGGCTTTGGGTTGCGTTTTGGTGTATTTGGTATTGGGTTGCTTAGGGCTTCCTGTGTTTGCAGGCTTTTCGGGAGGCATTGGGGTGCTTTTGGGCCCCACGGGAGGCTTTTTATTGGGCTTTCTTCCCCTTTGCCTGTTTTGCGGGTGGTTGTACCCCAAAACCAAAACCCATTGGGGCAAAGGGCTTGTATTTGGGGCAGGACTATTGATAGATTATCTTTTGGGTACCCTTTGGTACGTTTTGGTGTTCACAGGGGGGCAGGCAAGCCTTCTGCCCGCTTTAACCGTTTGTGTGTTGCCCTTTGTGATTCCCGATGTTTTAAAAATAATGGTTAGTGTTACCGTATTACAATATTGGAAACGAGGAAAACTATGGTAACTTGGTTTGAACAGTTGCAACAGGAAATGAAAACCGAAAATTCACCCGCCTTTTATTCTTTCTCCTTTGTTCCTCAAGTGGATTCCACCAATCGGGTGGTAAAGCAGTGGGGGAAAGAAGGCGCACCCGAAGGTGAGGTGCTGATTGCCTGCAGCCAAACCGCAGGGCGAGGGCGGTTGGGACGCTCCTTTTTTTCTCCCGACAGCGGTATTTATCTGAGTGTGTTGCTTCGCCCTGATTTATCTCCCAAGGATATCTTGCGGTTGACCACCGCCACCGCCGTTGCAGTGGCGCAGGCAATTGGAGAATCTGCTCAAATTAAATGGGTGAATGATGTGTTTTTGAAAGGGAAAAAGGTGTGCGGCGTTTTAACCGAATCGGCTTTGACCGGGAAAAATCTTGACTATGCTGTGGTGGGCATTGGGCTGAATTTATGGCAACCCACCCAAGGGTTCCCGCAAGACCTGCAACAAATAGCGGGACCGATTTTTGACACCAAACCCACCGAAAAACAGGTGGCAGAGTTGGTGGGCAAGATTCTTACCCGGTTTTATGAATGTTACCAAAACGTATTTGACCCTGCCATTTTAGAAGTGTATCAAAAACGAAATCTGTTGCAAGGAAAAATCGTTACCGCGGGCAACGTTTGCGGTAGGGTGGTGGGCATTGCTCCTGATTTTTCCTTGCAATTACAAGAGAAAAACGGAAAAATTCACACTGTTCAAGCGGGCGAAGCCACCATTGGTTCTGCCGCTTTTAAGGAGAATGAACTATGCTGACTCAATGGATTACCACCAAGGCAAAAACTGCACCCCTGATTCGCCGCGTGTTTCAAGTGGAGCAACTCGGCGACGGAAAATTAACCATCTGCGGTCTCGGTTTTTTTGAATGTACCATAAACGGCAAACCCGTTTCAGAGGATTTGCACAATCCTGTGTGGTCGGATTATCAGCCCCGGGAAAATCGCCGTATTCTGTACCCCATTCACGATACCTTTACCCATCGGGTATATTATCGGGTGTATGACGTAACCTCTTTGTTGCAAGAGGGGGAAAACGTGATAGAGGTGTTGTTGGGCAACGGCTGGTTTAACCAACGGGAACGAAACGTGGAAGGCGATTTTTGGTATGGAGAGCCGATGCTTTCTTTTGCTTTGTCAGTACAAGGAACAGTTGTTGCGCGGTCGGATGAACTTTGCCAATATCGGGAAAGTCACATTGTGTTCAACAATCTTTATTTGGGCGAAACCCACGATTACCGCGGAACGTTTGACCGGTGGCACGCTTGTGAAGTTTGCGCGCCCCCTAAAGGCGTTTTGCAGGAGCAACCCTGCCCTTCGGATGGAGTGATTCGTACCATTGAGCCAACCCTTGTATGGCGAAACGGAGAAGAAGCTTTGTATGATATGAGGGAAAATATTACGGGGCACGTAACCTTTTTGCAGGAAGGGGAAGCAGGATGCGAAACCGTATTGCGATTTTGTGAAAACGTAAGTGCTGACGGTATGCCCAATTTTGATTCCTGCCAAGGGAATCAAATTCAAACCGACCGTTGTATTGGCGGTGGATATCCCGTGTGGTTTGCCCCTCGTTTCACTTGGCACGGATTCCGATACGTGCATATTAAAGGGCCTGCCGCCAAAGTGCAAGGGGTGGTGGTGCACAGCCGTGTGGCGGTTACTTCTGCTTTTCATAGCAGTGACCCAACGTTGAATTGGTTGTACGAAACCTATCTTCGCACACAACTTGACAATATGCATTGCGGGGTGCCGATGGATTGTCCTCATCGGGAGCGATTAGGGTATACCGGTGACGGTCAAGTGTGTTGCGATTCCGCGTTGTTGCTGTTAAACAGCGCCACTTTTTATAAGAAGTGGATGCAGGATATTGCCGACTGCCAAGATCCCAACGGACACGTGCAACATACGGCACCCTTTTACGGCGGTGGCGGCGGCCCCGGGGGATGGGGCGGTGCCATTGTAGTGGTACCCTATGTCTACTATCGTCACACCTTGGATTTATCGGTTTTGCAACGGTATTTCCCTAACATGAAACGATGGGTGGAGTATATGGAACACCATTGTGAAAACGGTTTGGTTACCCACGAAGAGCCGGACGGCTGGTGCTTGGGAGAATGGTGTACGCCCGATGCTGTGAAAATTGACCCTGCTTTTGTAAACACCTATTTTCTTGTGAGAAATTTGCAACGGATGAGTGAGATTGCCGGATTATTGGGGGAAGACCCAACCCTTTGGCAAACCAAAGTTCAAACTCATAAACAAGCCTTGCATCATGCATATTACAATCAGGAGGAAAACACCTACGGTGTACAGGGCGCAGATGCCTTTGCACTGGATATTGGCCTTGGTAACGACGCGATGCTTGAACGATTGGCAAAGCACTATGACCAAACCATGCAGTTTGATACGGGTATTTTCGGCACTGACATTTTGTTGGATTTACTGTTTTGTCGGGGTCGGGGAAAAACTGCTTTGGCTCTTTTGACTTCCCATAAAGAACATACCTTTGGGCATATGATGGATGCAGGCGCCACTACCCTTTGGGAACGGTGGCAGGGGGTTAATTCTCATAACCACCCCATGTTTGGCGCTTGTACCCGGCAGTTGTTTTACGGGGTGCTGGGCATCCGCCCCTTTGAAGAGATGATGACGGTTATTCCATCGTCCGACAGTATGCCTGAAAGAGCAGAAGGATCATTGGTTACTCGCACGGGCAGAATTTTTGTTTCTTACCAAAAAGAAGAACACAAAACGCTGGGTCACCTGCGTTGTGACCAAGCGGTACGGCTTGTGTTGCCTGCAGGGGAACAAATTGTGCCGCCTAACACCGAAATTTCATTTTCCTTTTAATTTGGTTTGACATACACAAAATAAAGTGATACAATATTAAGAATGAATTTAATTGCCGAAAGGAGCATTTTTTGTGAGTAAGAAATTTTATATTACCACACCAATTTATTACCCTTCCGATAAATTGCATATCGGGCATTCCTATACCACCGTGGCGGCGGACGCCATGGCACGGTACAAACGAATGCAAGGGTATGATACCATGTTCCTCACCGGCACCGATGAACACGGCCAAAAAATTGAAACCATTGCCAAAGAAAAAGGGGTTACCCCCAAAGAATATGTGGACGAAATTGTGGCAGGCATTAAAGACCTGTGGAAACTGCTGAACATTTCCAACGACCGTTTTATTCGCACCACCGACGATTACCACGAAGCTGCCGTACAAAAGATCTTCAAAAAATTGTACGAAAAGGGTGACATTTACAAAGGTCATTACGAAGGGCATTATTGCACTCCCTGTGAAGCCTTCTGGACCGAAAGCCAACTGGTGGACGGCAAATGCCCCGACTGCGGACGGGAAGTGCATCTGGCAAAGGAAGAAGCCTATTTCTTCCGCCTTTCCAACTATGCCGACCGTTTGGTGGAATACTACGAAGCACACCCTGAATTTATTCAGCCGGTTGCCCGTAAAAATGAAATGATCAATAACTTTATCAAACCCGGTTTGGAAGACCTGTGCGTTTCCCGTACCTCTTTCACCTGGGGGGTTCCTGTGGATTTCGATCCCGGTCACGTGGTATACGTTTGGGTGGACGCTTTGTCCAACTATATCAACGCTTTGGGTTACGGTAGCGATAACGATGCCGATTTCCAAAAATACTGGCCTGCTGACGTGCATCTGGTAGGGAAAGAGATCGTGCGGTTCCACACCATTATCTGGCCTGCCATGTTGATGGCGCTGGATCTTCCCTTGCCCCATCAGGTTTACGGTCACGGTTGGTTGTTACTGCAAGGGGGCAAAATGTCCAAATCCAAGGGCAACGTGGTTGACCCTGTGGTGCTTTGCAACCGTTATGGGGTGGATGCCATTCGGTATTTCCTGCTCAGAGAAATTCCCTTCGGGTCGGACGGTATTTTCTCCAACGAAGCCTTGATTGGCCGCATTAACTCCGACCTTGCCAACGATTTGGGCAACCTGGTTTCCCGTACCGCCGCCATGGTGGGGAAATATTTCGGGGGTCAGTTACCTGCCGACCAACAAGCGGGGGACTTTGATGATGACCTTGCCGCTTTGGCACTTGCCACCAAGTCAGAAGTGGAAAAGAATATGGACACCCTTCAATTCTCCACCGCCTTGACCGAACTGTGGAAACTGGTGTCCCGCACCAATAAATATATCGACGAAACCGCTCCCTGGGCATTGGCAAAAGACGATGCCAATAAACCCCGCCTGGCACGGGTGCTGTATAACCTGTGCGAAAGCTTGCGGGTCATTTCCATTATGCTTACCCCCTTCCTTCCCGATACCGCGAAAACCATTGCCGGGGTGTTGAACGCTCCCGAGGAACTCCTTACTTGGGATAGCTTAGGTACTTTTGGTCTGCTTCCCAAAGACAGTGTCATTACCAAATGCGACGTGATGTTCCCCCGCATTGACCTGGAAAAGGAATTGGAAGAACTGGAAGCCGCCCAAAAGGCCGCCCAACCGAAAAAGGAAGAAGCCAAAGAAAACGTTGTGACCATGGCACAGATCGGCATTGAAGATTTTGCCAAGGTGGAACTGAAGGTGGCAAAGGTTACCGCTTGCGAACCCATCAAAAAGGCGAAGAAACTGCTGAAACTTACCTTGGACGACGGTAGCGGTACCCCCCGCACCGTGGCTTCGGGCATTGCTTTGTACTATACCCCCGAACAACTGATCGGGAAAAACGTTATTGTGGTGGCAAACCTGAAACCCGCGACCCTTTGCGGTGTGGAAAGCCACGGTATGATTTTGGCCGCCGATAACGGCGACACCGTAACCGTGCTCTTTGC
This sequence comes from Acutalibacteraceae bacterium, assembly GCA_045593325.1. GTDB lineage: Bacteria > Bacillota > Clostridia > Oscillospirales > Acutalibacteraceae > UMGS1484. The sequence goes on from JAZNWL010000088.1 coordinate 16,424, forward strand.
CGATGGCGTGGAACCCGGTAGTAAAGTACGGTAAAAGAAAAAAAGAAAAGCAAGTTTCGGGAAATCCCAAAACTTGCTTTTTGTTATTCAGAGGTAGATTTTTTCATTTTGTAGGATACAGCGGCGCGGTTTTCTATGTAGTTTCGTAATGCTTTCTTTTCTTCTTTCAGGGCGGTCCTATGGAGAATGGTGGCAATGCTGTTTTCACAACGACCCCAAGCATCCAATTCAATTTCTTCCAGCATACATTGATCTTCTTCCTGATAAATGCATAATTGATTATGACATTTCATATTTCATCACCCGTTGATAGTATAACATATATAACATATTTATGCAACCACTTAGTATACACAAATTAAGGTTATATAAATATAACCGTTTTTGGTTATAATATAACTTGTAGGTGATGTGGATGTTTAAAGTGGATAAAAAATTAAAAACTGCCAATGTTTCTCGTACTGTTCGGTTTACCGAACCTTTATTTGAACAATTAAATCAAGTTGCAAAAGAGAATGAGATTTCGTTTAACCACTTGGTATTGCAATGTTGCCAATACGCTTTGGAGCATATGGACGAAACTGAAGAAGAAACCAAGAAATGAGATAGGTGATTGCCTATCTCATTTTTTACAGATAATCTTTGTATTGTTCCGCTAATTGGGAGAATATTATTCCGATACAGTTGATATTGTTCCGAAAATGTGGTATACTACCTACCGATAGGAGGGATGTTCATTGGTTATGACCGTAAAACAAGCGGCAGAAAAGTGGGGCATTTCCGACAGAAGAATACGTGTGCTTTGTTCCCAAGGAAAGATTAAGGGGGCTTATCAAGAAGGCAGAGGTTGGAAAATTCCCATAGATGCTGTCAAGCCTACCGACGGAAGATATAAATCCAAACAAAGTGTTTATGAAAGAATCGACCAAAAGAAAAAAGAATTGCAAAGCAAACGACCCTTAACTGCAGGAGAAGTGGCAAGGCTCAATGAAGAATTTATTGTTGAATACACCTATAACTCCAACGCCATCGAAGGGAACACCTTAACCTTACGGGAAACCGATCTGGTGCTTCGGGGACTTACCATTGATCAAAAACCCTTAAAAGATCATATGGAGGCGGTGGGGCACAAAGAGGCCTTTGAATATGTTGGGGAATTGGTACAACAAAATGTGCCTATCAGTGAACAGGTAATCAAACAAATTCATTTCCTTGTGCTTGCCGATAAAAAAGACGACCGTGGGGTGTATCGCAGAGTTCCCGTTCGCATTATGGGTGCCAAACACGAACCGGTGCAACCTTATTTGATCGTACCTCAAATGGAAGCATTGATTGACCGTTTTTTAGAAAGCAATGAACACATTGTGACCAAGTTGGCACGGTTTCATATAGAATTTGAAGGGATTCATCCTTTCATTGACGGGAACGGCAGAACCGGCAGACTTTTGGTAAATTTAGAGTTGATGAAGGCAGGGTTTCCTCCCATTGATATCAAATTTACCGACCGCATCGCCTATTATAAGGCCTTTGATTCATACTATGAAAAACAGGAGATCTCGGCAATGGAAAATTTATTTGCCGAATACATTGAAGAACGGTTGGATCAATATTTGAATATGTTACAGGAATAAGGTGTTTGTATGATTTTTGATTCCCATGCTCATTACGACAGCCATCATTTTGATGAGGACCGGGGGCAGGTTTTAACAGAATATTTACCCGCCAAGGGCATTGTGGGGGTAATCAACTGCGGCAGTGATTTGGCGTCTTCTCGCTTTTCTTTGGATTTAGCGGAACAATATGACTATATTTATGCCGCTTGCGGGGTGCACCCTCACGAGGCGGAAGAATCGGGTGCTTTTGATAAGAATAAACTGTTGCCTTTGCTTTCTCACCCCAAATGCGTGGCGGTGGGGGAGATCGGGCTGGATTATCATTACGATTTTTCGCCCCGTGACAAACAAAAAGAATGGTTTGAAGGGCAAATTCTTCTTTCAAAGGAAGTGGGCAAACCCATTGTGGTGCATGACAGAGAAGCCCATGCTGATACCTGGGAACTGCTGAAAAAATACACCCCCATGGGGGAAGTCCATTGTTTTTCCGGCAGTGTGGAAATGGCACGGGACGTGCTGAACCTTGGCATGTATATTGGGCTTGGGGGCGCGGTGACCTTTAAAAACGCCAAAACCCCTGTGGAAGTGGCAAAGTACGTACCCTTGGATCGCCTTTTGTTGGAAACCGACTGCCCTTATATGACCCCCGTACCTTTTCGGGGAAAACGGTGTGATTCCACCCATATTGAGTACACCGCCGCCAAAATTGCTGAAGTCAAAGGCATTTCGGTGGAGCAGGTGTTACAGGCGGCTTACGACAATGCCAAGAAATTATTTGGTATAAAATAAAGAAAGCCATCGCACAGATTTTGTGCGATGGCTTTCTTTATCCTTCATGTTCCAACCAAACGGCATGGGCGATGCCGGGGATGGTGGTACCCTGCTGCACGCTGGTGGGGGAATGGAGAGAGCCGGTTGCCACGAATAAAATGCGACGGAGTTGCCCCTTTTCCAACTGTTTTAAGATCCGACTGCACAGCACCCCTGCACTGCATCCGCAACCGGACCCCCCTGCGTGAACGTCCTGTTCTTCACGGTGGTACAGGTTCATGCCGCAGTCCCGTTGCACGGCGGAGATATCGTACCCTTCCTTCAGGGTGAGTTGCCGAAGAAGGTCGCTGCCCACCTGCCCCAAATCTCCCGTTAAAATCATGTCGAAATCATCGGGTTTCATGCGGGTGTCCTGCAAAAAGGAAACAATGGTGTCGGCGGCGGCAGGCGCCATGGCGGCGCCCATGTTGTTGGCGTCTTTGATTCCTAAATCCTGAATTTTCCCAAAGGTGACGGCTTTCACCACCAGGTTGGTTTTTTTGCGGGAGAGAATGACGCTTCCCGAGGCGGTGGCAGTCCAGGAGGCAACCTGGGGGCGTTGCCCGCCGTATTCCAAGGGGAACCGAAATTGCCGTTCACTGGCACAAAAGTGGGAAGAGGTCACTGCGGCGGTGATGTCTGCCAGCCCTGTTTCCACAAAACAGGATGCCAGGGCAAGCCCCAGCGCCATGGTGGAGCAGGCACCGTAAATGCCTACGTGGGGGATACCGAATCCCGAAAGCCCCACGGTGCTTCCCACACACTGGTTCAGCAGATCCCCTGCAAAGAGGCATTGAATTTTGTCGGCGGTCAACCCACTCTTTTGCAAAGCAATGCTCAAGGATTGTTTTTGCAGTTCGCTTTCTGCCAATTCAAAGGTTTTTTTGCCCAGGTAAGGGTCAGGGAAAATGCGGTCAAAGTCCTTCCCCAAAGGTCCTTCTCCTTCCTTTTTTCCTCCCACCGCCCCATAGGACAGAATGTAAGGGGGCGTTTCCATGGAAAGGGTGTATCCGCCCATTCGTTTTGCCATTGTAACTCCTCCTGTTTGTTTTTGTGAATAGTGTTTGTTTTTTGCGGAAGAATATACAAAAAGGAAGGGGAATGGTATGGAACCGGTACGATTGGTGTTGATGTCGCTTTTTTCGGCACTCACATTATTTATAATTGCCAAAGTCATTGGGCATAAACAAATGTCACAACTGGATTTTTTTGATTACATTACGGGGATCACCATCGGCTCCATTGCCGCGGAATTGGCAACCGAACTGGAAGAACCCTGGAAGCCCTTTATTGCCATGGTGGTGTACGGGAGCATTACGGTGGTGTTGGCTTTGGTGACCGCCAAATTTCCCAAAAGCCGAAAGTATATCAACGGCACCCCCACGGTGATTTTCAGCGACGGTAAACTTTACCGCAAAAATCTGAAAAAAGCCAAATTGGATTTGAGCGAATTTATGGTGATGTGCCGTCAGGAAGGGTATTTTCATTTAAAGGATATTCAAATGGCGGTGTTTGAATACAACGGCAGATTAACGGTGCTTCCCAAAAGTGAGCAACGCCCCGCCACCCCCCGGGATCTGGGATTGCAACCCCAGAAAGAAGGGGTGGAAACCGAAATTATTATGGACGGCAGAATTTTGCAGGAAAACCTGAAACGGAAAGGCCTGAACCTGACCTGGCTGGAAAAACAGTTGGAACAGCAAGGGGTGAAACATGCAAAAGACGTGTTTTTGGGACTGTGCGATGACCAAAATCAGTTGACAATTTACAAGATGGAATAAAAGTCTTGTGGTTGAAAAACGCAGGACGGTGGATATGCCCTGCAGGGCGCGGAAAAATGACAAATAGGCACAAAATGGGGGAGAATTCGATATTCTCCCCCATTGTTCTTATCATCAGCACTTTCAATGATCTTGACTTGTTTTTCATTCTTGGAATTGTGCCTGTGTTCCTCTGTCCTTATTATATTGGATTTTTACCAATAAGGATCACCGAATTTCTTGTTCCACTTGATCAAATAACGGACTATCGAAAAATTCGCGGATTGTAATTTCCAAGCCGTCGCAAATCTTTTGAATGGATACCACTCCCGGATTTTTGCTTTTTTCGTTTAACATACTGTAAACGGTAGAAGGGGAAACACCCGATAAATTTGCTAAAGCGTTTACTGCAAGATTTCTTTGGTTGCAAAGTTCAATAATTCTCTTTTCCACGGCTTGTTTAACATTCATGCAATTTGTCCTCAATATATAAATTATACAAGATCTTCCTGGTCGTCATCAAAAGAATACCGATTGAGTTCCTCAAAATCAAGGAACTCTGCCAAGGTCATATTCAGGGCGATGGCAATTTTATGAAGGGTTTTTATCCGAGGATTTTTAGTGAGCCCTCTGACAATGTTGTCCAAGGTGGATTGCTTTACATCACTCATGGTGGACAACTTGTTGATGGAGATTCCCCTTTGTTTGCACAAAGTTTGTATTCGTTTCACATAAATATTGGCGTAGTCCATAATTGTACCTCACTATCATTATACCCATTTGCGGGTAATATAATGATACGAGGAATCTTGACGATAGTTACCCGAATACGGGTTGACTTCACGAGTAAGTTTCGTTTATAATTTGAAATATACCCATATTCGGGTGATTTCAAGAGGTGTTTTTATGATTTGTACCTTTTTCGGACATCGATATTGTCCTTATGATATAGAAGAAAAACTGCGGTCTGCCATTGTGGATCGTATTCAAAAGGGGGTTACCCGCTTTTACGTAGGAAACCAGGGGCAGTTTGACCGAATGGTTCTGAGTATACTGCGGGATTTGAGTAAGGCTTATGCCATAGAATATACGGTGGTTTTGGCGTATATGCCCGGGAAAAGCGGTTTCCCGATGACAAAAGTCCAACAGATACCATGCTTCCTGAAGGCATTGAAGAAGTGCCGCCGAAATTTGCGATTCTTTGGCGGAACAAATGGATGCTGAATCGAGCGGATTACGTGATTACCTATGTGCGGTCTTCGGCGGGCGGCGCCGCCCAAATGAAAGAATTAGCACAACGACAGAATAAACTTGTTATCAATTTGGAATAGCCCAAGTTGAGACTGCAGAGAGCAGAGGTCAGAGTGGACAGGGGCTGGAGAATGGTACGGGGCGAAGGTTGCCGCCGCTGCCGGTGGCAGATGCAGGCGGTAACCTGAGGTGACAAATCAAGGAGCAAGGCGAAACGCTACGAGTGAGCCTGGGACTATGATTTGGAGGGAACCCACTTGACTTTGCTAAGATCGGCGTACGTTGGTACGTCCAGTGCCAAAAAAAGGGCAAGCAAAAACCCCAAGAACCCTCGATGGGTGCCTTGGGGTTGGTAACATACGATGTTGTAGAAAGCAATCATTCGAAAAACGCGTTCTTGATAGCACAAAACATATACTGAATTATTTTGCGTTCCCGTGCCATTATCCTCTTGCTAAACGGTTTTCGGTTTTCTTCCATGCCTTTTCCAGTGCAGTATCAGCATCGGTGCCCGACAGCACTGCCGACACACATTCCGCCAGGTAAGTCTGAATGGTGGGGTAGCAGGAAAGAGGGGGAACCATCCGGGCGGTTTTGGCGGCATCTATGAAAATCTGCCATTCGTCGGTTTGGTATGCCTGATCTTCCCGGGCTTTGGTCAGGGCGGGTACCCAGCCTTTTTTCTGGCACAGGTCCACCGAATAGTCGGCGTTTTCATAAAAGAAGGTTAAGAATTCAGCGGCGGCTTTTCGGGCTTCTTTCGAGGTGGCAGAGGGGATGCAGAAACTATACAGTTCCATATAGGAAAGGGGTTGGGAATCCCCCAAAACCAGGGGAGCGGCGGTGTAGTTGGCTTTGGCTTGTTTGCCGAAGGTTTTGGCGTAGTCCACCGAAGAAACAATGCCGTAGCCAATTTTTTCGCTGTAAAAATCTTTCCGTACCACGTAATCGGAAATAAGTTTTTCATTCCACAGAGTCTGGTACAAGGAAAGGGTGTTGATGCCCGCCTGGGAATAGAAGGTGGAACTCGTGTAATCGGGGGTGAACAGGGTGCCGTGATTGTCTGCCAGCAACAGGGCAAATTCTTCCGCCATGGAAGCGGTGTCGGCAATGTCAGTGGTAAAGCCGATGGGAGTAACCCCCGGCAGGGCATCCCGCAGAAGTTTGGCATTTTCTATCAGTTCATCCAAATTGGCGGGAACGTTGGCATCTGCCCGATACAGCAATTCATCATTACAGGCAAGACAAGAGGTGACTGCCCCCAAGGGGAGACCGTAAATCCCTTTGCCCAGGGTGGTTTGTTCCAGGAAAGAGGAATCCACCCGGGTTTTCCATTGTTTCATTCCCAAAGATGATAGGTTTGTCAGCAACTTTTGGGATACCGCCGCCATCATTTCCCCGTGGTTCATGAGCACCAGGTCGGGGCAGTTATTTTCTTTTACCAGTTGGGAAAGTTGTTGGGCGGTAACGGTGTCCGAGGTTTTCACAGGAAGCAGTTCCACCCTTTGGGACTGCTTGTTGAAATCGCCCACGGCTTTTTCCAACAGGGTGTCATTCTGCCCGATGTAAATGGTCAGCAGTTGTTTTTGGTCAGGGGTGGAAGGGGGACTGTCAGAAGACGGGCGACTGACAGCCGAGGGGGTGGAAGGTACCCGGGAAGGGGAGTCCTGGGAAGAGGTTTCCCCCGTTAAGTTCACCCGATATTTACAAATGATTTCCCCTGCCCGGTTGTATTTGATCACCAGCATATTTTGTTCCAAAGGGAGATTCCATTGGTTGCTTAAAGAAGTTACCCCGTCGGTATCCAGCAGGGAAATGGATTCCCCTTGTTCTTCGTCAAAGGCAAGGTTGCCGCTTTCCCGGGGATTTTCCAAAAAATCGTACAGTTCGTTCCAGGTCCACAGTTGGTGAATGGGCAGGTCAATGGTGATGGGTTCATCCCCCGAGGGGGTATCCGAAGAAACGTCGGTGGGGGTTTCCGGCACCGACGAGGTATTGGGCTGGGGGGTGGTGTTGTTACAGCCCGCCAGGGTCAACAACAACGCCAGGAAGAAAGGTAACAATCGTTTCATAATATGATTCCTTTTTATATCAACAAATGGGTTCTGTTCATTTTACAACATTATAGCACCTCTTCCTTTGAAAAGCAAGACAAAACCGTTTTCAGGCGGCGGTACAAGGGCAAACAGAACAAAAAGGTAATCAGGTCGGCAACCCCTTGGGTAATCAGCAATCCTTTTGCCCCCAAAAATAAGGGGAGTAAAAACAGCAGGGGAAGAAAACACAGCCCTTGCCGTAAGGAGGAGATCAAGGCGGCGGGCAGGGGCTTTTTGATGGCCTGATATGCCATGGTGGTGAGCACCCCCAGGGGAATCAGGGGCAGAGCCAGGGCACTGCTGTATAAACATAGTTTTACGTTGGGGCCGGTGTTACGCCCAAAGAACCACAATGCCAAGGCAGACAGGGTCATGAATCCCAGGGCGATCTTCAAGGCAAAGGAAAGGGCGGCGGTGATGCGTTTTCCCTGACCCTTGCCGTAGGCATAGCCTGCCAGGGGGGTGAACCCTTGCCCCCAGCCCAGCAGGGCGGAATACAGCAGTCCCGTAATGCGGGAAGAAAGGGAGATTGCCGCCATAACCGGCACGCCGTAGGCTCTGGCCCGGCGGTTCAGCAGGGTTAAACTTACCGAGGCAAGCCCCTGCCGTACCAAAGAGGACATACCGTAATAGGGAATCTTCACATACAGGGCAGGGGAAAGGGACAGGCGCAGTAAAGAAAATTCCTTGGTTTTGACGTAATAAAACAGTAAGATCCCAAAGGATACCCCTTGCCCCAACAAAAAGGCAAGTCCGCCCCCCATGACGCCCGTTTGCAACAGGTGGAAAAACACAGGGGTTAAAATCAGGGTGACAATGCCCCCTGCCACCATGCCGATCATGGCTTTTGCCGAGCGGTTGACACACCGAAGCAAACAGGTGAAGGCATAATTGGCGCACACAAAGGGGGATGCCAGAAACACCGGGCGGGCATAGTCCACCGCCGAGGTCAGCAACGCGGGGGTTGCCCCCAGGAGTTTCACGAAAGGGGCGGGAAAAAGAAGCCCCAACACTGCCATGACAGTGCCCAAAAGCAGGGTCAAAAATACCGTGGTGGCGGAACAACGGGCAATTTCTTTGTCCCGCTCTTCGCTAAGCAAGGGAGAAAGCAGGGTGCTTCCCCCCAACGCCAGGGTATACCCCACCGACTGAATAAAGGACATGGCAGAAAACACCACCCCCATGGCCGCCAGGGCGGTTTCTCCCAAGGGAATGGCAAACAGGGTGGACGCCATATTGGTCAGCCCCGTCAGGGTCATGGCAACCACCGAGGGCAGAGCCAGTTTGGTGAGGGTTTTCGGCACCGACCCTTTTTCCAGATAGTCCAATTTGGGCATAGAAAAACTCCTTTCGGTTTTTTCATAGTATGCCCCAAACCCTGTGGTTCATTGACATTTTTTACAATTTGTGGTAAACTTACTTGGTATGTTGAATTTTGGAGGAATTGGTATGAAACGGTGGATTTCTTTCCTATTAACGCTGATTTTGGCGGTGAATTTGTTTGCGGGGGTGCCTGTGCAAGGGGCAACCTATTACGACAGTTCCACTGCGGTGGCATATAATCAATACAGTTCTCCCTGGGCCAGCCTGTATTACGGCAGTCAAAGCATCGGCGTGGCAGGGTGTGGGATCCTTTCCACCACCAATGCCCTGAATTATATGAGCGGGACCTTCAATACCAGCGACAAAGCCTATGCCTTTATTCAGGAATTGGCGGCTTACGCTTACAGCATTGACGCTTATAACGGTAGCTTGGGCGGCGGGACAGCCCGTTATTATATGTTCAGCACCAATATCACCGATCCGCCTGCTCTGGAATACCAATTCGGTTCCCAATATTCTTTTACTATGCCTGTGTACTGGACCGAAAACTGGAACTCTGCCAACTATTATAACGGCAGTTATTATAACAATATTTACGTCAACACCCAAACCACTTTGAAAACTTATCTGGCAGGGGATTCGGTTGCCATTGCCCACGTGCCCGGTCATTTTATTTGTCTGGCAGATTATGATTCTTCCACCGATATGTTCCTGGTGTTGGACTCTGCCCCCACCACCGCTCGGGGAACCGGCAACGGGGTGGCGTGGATCAGCGCTGACAATTTATCCGGGGGTCTTCCCGCTTTAACGGTGGGTGGCTATTGTGTTCTTTCTGCCACCGCCACTACCGCTGTCAGCGACACCTTGATGTTGTATAACGGGGAATCCACCGACGGATTGACCGCCGCCTTCGGTGCCTCCCTTACCACCGACACTTCCTCTTATACCCAAGGCACTTCTTCTTTGAAAATGACCTGTACCACTCCCAACGCCTATGCTTCCAGCCATCAGGTTGGGGGAATGGTGTTGCAAAGCCTTTCTTCGGCAACCGATATGTCGGCTTACGATACCCTGGCGTTTGATTTGTATCTTCCCACCACCATGACCGGGTCCCACGTGTTCCAGGTGAACTTTGCGGTAGGAGCCCAGGACGGGTATAATTTTGCCAAGTATATCAGCAATCAACCTGCAGGGTGGTATACCGTTCAGGTGCCTTTGGCGGAAATTCCCGTGGCGGTGGCAAGCACCGCCGACTGGACCAAGACCGACACCATTCGGTATACCTGGTTTAACTACGGGGGCTTTACCACCGAAACCTCTTTCCTGTTGGACAACGTTCGGTTGTTGAAAGACGACACCGATATTCTTGCCAAGGGCATTGACGTTTCCAAATGGCAGGGGGATATTGACTGGGAAGCCGTTGCCAATGACCCTCACGGGGAGTTTGCCATTATCCGTGCTGGGTATAACGGTTTGAAAACCACCAAGTTTGAAGACAACTATGCCGGTGCCAAAGCCGCAGGGGTTCCCATTGGGGCTTATGCCTATATCATGGCAACCACTGTGGAAGAAGCCAGGGCAGAAGCCAACGCCCTGGTGGAGATTCTGGCAGGCAAACAGTTTGAATATCCCATTTATATTGACGTGGAAGATCCTGACGTTTACGGCTCGTTAGACAAAGCCACCGTTACCGAAATTGTAAAAACCGAAGTGGACATTCTGGAAGCGGCAGGATACTTTGCGGGGATTTATACATATTATTACTTTACGGTTTCTAACATTGACATGACCGCTTTGACCAATTATTCTTTCTGGATCGCTCAACTGGGCAGTTCCACCGATTATACCGGTTCTTACGGTATGTGGCAATATTCTGCCAAAGGGATGATTGAGGGCATTTCGGGTCCTGTGGATCTGGACTACTGTTACGTGGATTTTCCTTCCATTATTAAAAGTGTTGGACTCAACGGCTACGGAGAAGAGGATAAAGTTGCCGCGGTGGAAACCTTGATCGATTCTTTGCCCGCTGTGGATGACATTACGGTGGATGACGAAGAACAAATTGTCGCCGCCCGTGAGGCGTACGAGGCTTTGACCGACACCCAAAAGGCATTGGTGGAAAACCTGGCAACCCTGGAAGCCGCTGAAACGGCGTTGGAGCAAGCCAAGGAAGATGCCGCAGGCATTGTTGCCAAGGGCATTGACGTTTCCAAATGGCAGGGGGATATCGACTGGCAAGCCGTTGCCAATGACCCCCACGGGGAGTTTGCCATTATCCGTGCCGCTTACGGTGGGGAGAAAACCACCAAGTTTGAAGACAACTATGCCGGTGCCAAAGCCGCAGGAGTTCCCATTGGGGCTTATGCCTATATCATGGCAACCACCGTGGAAGAAGCCACGGCAGAAGCCAACGCCATTTTGGAGATCATTGCCGGGAAACAGTTTGAATATCCCATTTATTTAGATGTGGAAGACGCGGTTTACACCTCTATGGACGTGGAAAAGGTAACCGAAATTGTAAAAACCGAGGCGGCGATTTTAGAGGCCGCAGGGTATTTCACCGGCATTTACAGTTATTACTATTTTACGGTTTCTTACCTGGATATGACCGCTTTGACTGCTTATACCGCCTGGATCGCTGAATATAATGACAGTTGTTCCTACACCGGCGCCTACGCCATGTGGCAATATTCCTGCACAGGCGCGGTGAGCGGGATCAGCGGAGACGTAGACCTGAACTATTCCTATATGGATTTCCCCACCATTGTGAAACGGGTGGGTCTCAACGGCTACGGAACCGATGAACAGGTAACGGCGGTGGAAGAACAAATTGCCGCACTGCCAGCTGTGGAGGATCTGACTCTGGCGGATAAAGAGGCGGTGGTTGCCGCACGGGAAGCCTACGACGCCTTAACCGTTACCCAAAAAGGCCGGGTGGAAAGCCTGGCAACCCTGGAAGCCGCCGAAGCACAAATTGCTTTGCTGGAAACCTATACCCCCGGGGATCTGAATGATGACGGCGCCATTGATAATAAGGACCTGGCATTGATGCAACGGTTCCTGAATGACTGGGAGGTTGCCATTCTTGAATATTCTGCCGACGTAAATCGGGATGGGGTCATCGATAATAAGGACTATTCGCTGTTGCAACGGTATCTGAATGGCTGGGCAGTAGAGTTAGCATAACTGAAACAAAAAAACATCGGAGTTGCGTTGTTTGGCAACTCCGATGTTTTTTAATGGTTGATTTTGTTTTTGGATTGCACCTTTTTCTTGGTGCCGTCGGGGTATTGAATGACGGTGTTATCCAGGGTGCCCCGCAAAGAGGCTTTGAAACTGTCGATATATTCCCGACGAAGAACGTCCCGTTCGGCTTGTTCTTCGGGGGTGAGTTCCCGTTCTCTGGCAAGGCGGGAAAGCGCATTGATCCGGTCGATTTTTTTCTGGTCCATAACGCGCTCCTTACCCGGCAAGAACTTCCTGCAAAACAGCGGTGGCGGTTTGCAGTTGTTCCATGGAAATGGAAAGGGGAGGGAGCAGTCTGACTTTGTGTTTGGCTTTCAGCACCAACACGCCCTTTGCCATACATTCGGTAACAATCTGGGAAGCGTCTTTTTCGGTTTCAATGCCAATCATCAGCCCCATACCGCTGACCGATTTAACCCCTTTGGTGTTTTTCAGGGTTTCAAACAGGTAGTTGGATTTTTCCCTGACTTCTGCCAAAAAGTCGTCGGTTAAACGGGAAAGCACCGAAATGGCCCCTGCACAGCATACGGGGTTGCCACCGAAGGTGGACCCGTGACTGCCGGGGGTGAATACGGTTTCTACTTTTTCCCCCAGCAGGGTGGCACCCAGGGGAAGCCCCCCTGCCAAGCCCTTGGCGGTGGAAAGGATATCGGGGGTGACCCCCAACTGCATATAGGCATAAAGGCTGCCGGTTCTGCCGTTGCCGGTTTGCACTTCGTCAAAAATCAAGGGAATATTTTCTGCGTCGCACAGTTCCCGTGCGGTTTTTACAAATTCTTCGGTTAAAGGCAAAACTCCGCCTTCCCCTTGCACCGGTTCCATCATAATGGCGGCACATTTATGTTCTTTCACCAGGGCTTTCAGCGCCTGGCAATCGTTGGCAGGGGCGTACACGAACCCTTGGGTCAAGGGGGTGAAATCCTGATGGAAGGTATCCTGCCCGGTGGCGGCAAGGGTGGTAATGGTTCTGCCGTGGAAACTGTTTTGCAGGGTAATGATGGTGTAATAGTCTTTCCCTTTGGTGTTGGCGGTGAAAAGGCGGGCGGCTTTGATGGCGCACTCGTTGGCTTCTGCCCCGGAGTTGGAGAAAAACACCTTTTTCATGCCGGTTCTTTCACACAGCATCTGGGCCAGTTGGGCACAGGGTTTGGTGTAATACAAATTGGAAATGTGTTGCAGTTGCCCCAGTTGGTTGGTGACCGCCTGCATCCACTCATCGTCGGCGGCGCCGAAGGTGTTTACCGCGATGCCACTCCCCAGGTCA
>JAZNWL010000089.1:0-26274 GCA_045593325.1 Acutalibacteraceae bacterium
AACACTTGCATTTTGCCTCGGTTTCTGTTATGATAACAAACGCGAGATTTTGCATTGTATGTTTGAGGAGGTGCAGAAGAATGGCTAAATGTGATATTTGCGGTAAGGGTGTTACCTTCGGAATTAAGGTTTCCCACTCCCACAGACGTTCCAACCGTACTTGGAAACCCAATGTACAACGTGTGAAAGCAATTGTTGACGGCACTCCTTGTCGTATCAACGCCTGCACCCGTTGTTTGCGTTCCGGTAAGGTAACTCGTGCTATCTAATGAACAGCCGAAAGAATCGAAGCGTAGTTTTAAAACTACGCTTTTTTCTTTTTATGTATATATTTTTATGATTACCCCTTGACAAGAATAGCGAACCGTGATATCATACTAACACGCTAAAGCGACAGAACAAAGGAAGTTGTTTGTATGAATTGTAAAAATCATTCGGTAGACCGCTTGTTTCAAGCCATTTTATCTTTGAAAACCATTGATGAGTGTTATTGCTTTTTTGAAGACGCCTGTACCATTAAGGAACTTTTAGATTTAGCACAACGGTTTGACGTGGCTTGTGATTTAATGAAAAAGAAGAATTACCAACAAATTGCAAGTGACGTTGGGGTTTCCACCGCCACCATCAGTCGGGTGAACCGCGCCTTGCAATATGGGAATCAAGGATATCAGATGGTAATTGAAAGACTGGAGAATCAAGATGATGAATAACGGCAATGCTTCCATGAAACAGGAAGAAAAGGTACAACTGAAATTACGGGAATTGTATGAACAGTACGGATATACCCGTTTTAAAATGAGTAAATTTGAAGAATACGATTTATATAGCCAGAATAAAGAGTTCTTGGTGTCGGACAGTGTTATCACCTTTACCGATACCAATGGGAAGCTTATGGCGTTGAAACCTGACGTTACTTTATCTATTGTAAAGAACACAGGGGAAATCCCCGCCGGGGTACAACGGGTATATTATAATGAAAACGTGTACCGCGTTTCGGATAACACCCACAGTTATAAAGAAATCATGCAGGCAGGGTTAGAATGTCTGGGAGACGTTGGCACCTATGATTTGTGTGAAGTTTTGCTGTTGGCGGCAGAAAGTTTGCAAACCATTTCCGATGACAGCGTATTGAATCTTTCTCATTTGGGAATCGTTTCCACCTTGTTGGAGAATTCAGAATTTCACGGGCTTCGAAAACAAATTCTGGGTTACATTGGAGAAAAGAATACCCATGAGATCACACGGGTTTGTGAAGAACGGGGCATTGCTTCGGCTATGATCGATATTTTATGTTATTTGTGCCGTGGATACGGCCCTGCAGATGAAGTGCTGGCAGGATTGGACGCCATCAATCCTTTTTCGGAAATCAAGGAAGCCATTGCCCAGTTAAAAAGTGTTACGGGGATTCTTGCCAAAACCACCAAGGTGCCTGTGCTCATTGATTTGTCTTTGGTGAGCAACACCAATTATTATAATGGTTTGATTTTCCGCGGATACGTGAAAGATATTCCCACCGACGTTCTTCGGGGCGGTCAATATGACAAACTCATGAAACGGTTGGGGAAAACCCATAAAGCCATTGGGTTTGCCGTGTATCTGGATGCTTTAGAACGCATTGCAGAAGATTCTCCCTATGATGCTGACGTTTTGCTCACCTATCAGGAATCTGATTCCATTGAAGACATTGTTTGCAAAGCCATGGCATTGCGAAAAGAAGGGAAACGGGTGGACGTGCAATCCTGTGTTCCTCAAAACAAAAACTATCAACAGCAAATGTCAGTGAAGTAGAAGGAGATTCGTAACATGGCAGAATGGTTAAACGTTGCTCTTCCCAAGGGGCGTCTTGGGGAAAAGGTATATAAAATGTTTGCGCAGGCCGGTTTTGAATGTCCTGAAGTGCTGGATGATACCCGCAAACTGATTTTTGAAAATGAAGAAACCAAAGTTCGATATTTCTGGGTCAAACCCTCGGATGTAGCAATTTACGTTGAGCGGGGTGCCGCCGATTTAGGGGTGGCAGGGAAGGATATTTTGTTGGAATACCGTCCCGAAATTTTTGAACTGTTGGATTTAAATATTGGGAAATGCCGTATGGCGGTGGCAGCCAAAAAAGGGTTTCGGGACCGTGCCGACCGCACCTTGCGGGTGGCCACTAAATTTCCTCGGATCGCCGCCGATTACTACGCCAAGTTGGGGCGTGATATTGATATTATCAAACTGAACGGCTCCATTGAATTGGCTCCTATTCTGGGGCTTTCAGATGTAATTGTGGATATTGTGGAAACCGGAACCACCCTGTTGGAAAACAATCTGGAACCCACTGAAACAGTGGTGCCCATCAGCGCTCGTTTGATTGCCAACCGGGCTTCCTATCAGTTTAAGTATGAGGAAATCGGTCGGGTGGTATCAGGGTTACAAAGTCA
The DNA here is from genome assembly GCA_045593325.1 of Acutalibacteraceae bacterium. Taxonomy (GTDB): domain Bacteria; phylum Bacillota; class Clostridia; order Oscillospirales; family Acutalibacteraceae; genus UMGS1484. Next base: position 2,424 of record JAZNWL010000089.1, read on the forward strand.
GTTGGAGGCTGTGAAATGATTCGGATTTTAGAATACGGACAGGTTCAGGAAAGTGAAATTTTCGCCAGAACCGTTCCCACTGTGAACGTGGAAGCCGTTGTGGCTGAAATTATTAAAAAAGTACGGGCAGAAGGAGATGTTGCCCTGAAATATTACTGTGAAAAGTTTGATGGTGCAGTGTTAGACTCCCTGGAGGTTTCCAAAGAAGAGTTCGACGAAGCTCTTTCTTTGGTGGATGCTGATTTCCTGCGGATTTTGCAAGATGCCGCAGCAAACATTCGCAATTTCCATCAAATGCAAAAACGTAGTGGTTTTCAACTGGAAGGGAAAAACGGCGAAATTGTTGGGCAACGTATTCTGCCTGTGGACAAAGCGGGGTTGTACGTTCCCGGTGGTACAGCGGCGTATCCTTCCACCGTTCTTATGGACAGTATCCCTGCTAAAATAGCAGGGGTGGAAGAAATTGTTATGGTAACCCCTCCCGGGAAAAACGGAAAGGTTGCCGCTCCTATTTTGGCAGCGGCAAAAATTGCAGGTGTAGACCGTGTGTTCAAGGTAGGCGGCGCCCAAGCTGTTGCCGCGTTGGCATATGGCACTCAAACCGTTCCCAAAGTAGATAAAATCGTTGGACCGGGTAATGCTTTTGTAGCAGAAGCAAAAAAACAGGTGTTTGGCCAGGTTTCCATTGATATGATTGCGGGTCCCAGTGAAATTCTGGTGCTTGCTGACGGTACGTGCAGTGCAAAATCAGTGGCGGCAGACTTGCTTTCTCAGGCAGAGCATGATAAAATGGCAAGTGCTGTGCTGATTACCGACAGTAAAGAACTGGCAAAACAGGTGCAGGAAGAATTAGAAGTGCAAATTCCTTTGCTTCCTCGGTGTGAAATTGCCCGTGAATCCATTGACAAGAACGGGAAAATTATTGTAAGCGAAAACCTGGAACAGGGCATTGAAATTGCCAATGCTCTGGCGCCGGAACATCTGGAACTTTGTCTGGACAATCCCTTTGAGTATCTGGATAAGATCCGTCATGCCGGCTCGGTGTTTATGGGCAAATCCTGCCCCGAGGCTTTGGGAGACTATTATGCGGGTCCCAATCATACCTTGCCTACCAGTGGTACCGCTCGTTTTTCCAGCCCCTTGTCGGTGGATGACTTTTTAAAGAAAACTCAGTTTATTTACTATACAAAAGAAGCCTTGTCCTTGGTGGCAGAGGATGTAGCAACCTTTGCCCGTCAAGAAGGATTAGAAGCCCACGCAAGAAGTGCTTTGTCCCGTTTGGAGAGTGACCCGTCATGAGTCAATTTATTAATAATAGGGTTGGGAATCTGACCCCCTACGTTCCCGGGGAACAACCTGTGGAACGGCAATATATTAAATTGAATACCAATGAATCCCCTTATCCTCCTTCTCCCGGAGTGATGCGGGCAGTGTTGGAAGAAGTGGGTCGATTGCAACTGTATTCCGATCCAGAATGTAAAGCGTTGACCTTGGAAGCCGCCAAGTATTATGGGGTGGAAGCGGATGAAATTTTAATGACCAACGGGTCGGATGAAATTCTTAATTTCGCTTTCATGGCATACGGGGACAAGGATACTCCCTTTGTATTTCCTGAAATTACCTATGGATTTTATCCTGTGTTTGCCGATTTGAATGACATTCCTTATCGCATCATTCCTTTGGAAGAGGATTTTTCCATTGATCCCACAAAGTATTATAACGCAGAGGGAAACGTGGTGATTGCCAATCCCAATGCGCCCACTGGATTGTCTTTGTCCTTGGAACAGGTAGAGGGGATTGTAAAAAACAATCTCAACCATGTGGTGGTCATTGACGAGGCTTATGTGGATTTCGGGGGAGAAACCTGTTTATCTCTGATTCGCAAATATCCCAATTTGCTCATTACCCGTACCTTTTCCAAATCCTATTCCCTGGCAGGGGCAAGACTGGGCTTTGGTATCGGAAATCGGGACTTGATCGCTGATTTGAATACGGTAAAATTCTCCACCAATCCCTACAACGTAAATCGTATGACCATGGCGGCAGGGAAGGCGGCTTTGGAAGAAAACAGTTACTATACCGACCATTGCAGTGATATTATGGCAACCCGTGAATTTACCCGTTGGGAACTGATGAGTCGGGGCTTTACGGTAACCGATTCCAAAACCAACTTTTTATTTGCCATGCACCCCGAAGTAGATGGCGGGGAATTGTATCAGGAATTAAAAGAAATGGGAATTTTGATTCGCCATTTCAACAATCCCAAAATTGCTCAATATAATCGGATTACCGTTGGTACCGTGGAGCAAATGAAAGCGTTATTACAGGCCATTGACCTTATTTTAGATCAAAAAAGGAAGGATGCCAAATGAGAAAAAGTTCCATTTGCCGTCAAACGGCAGAAACCAACATTGAATTGGCTTTGAATTTAGACGGAACCGGGGTAAGCACCATTGAAACCGGTTGCGGGTTTCTGGATCACATGTTGACCCTGTTTGCCGCTCACGGTGGCTTTGATTTAACTGTGAACTGTAAAGGGGACATTCAGGTGGACGACCATCACACGGTGGAAGATATCGGTATTTGTTTAGGTATGGCATTTGCCGAAGCCTTGGGGGATAAACGGGGAATCGTTCGTTACGGAGAAAAAATTCTTCCTATGGATGAATCTTTGATTTTAAGTGCCGTGGATATTTCCGGTAGAAGTTATCTTGCTTATAATCTGGAAATTCCCACTCAAAAAGTCGGAACTTTTGATACCGAACTTTGCGAGGAATTCTGGTTGGCATTTGTTCGGAAGGCAGATATCACTTTGCACATTCGTCAGCTGGCAGGGACCAATTCACACCACATCATTGAGGGGTGTTTCAAATCGGTTGCCCGTAGCCTGGCAATGGCAGTTGCTGTTGGTAATTCCAACCAAATTCCTTCCACTAAAGGTGTGTTATAATGATTGTCTTGGTTGATTACGGCGTAGGGAATTTGTTTTCTCTGCAAAGTTCTTTTGCCGCCATCGGATATGAAGTGACCGTGAGCGGGGATCCTTCGGTGATTGAAAAAGCCCATAAGGTTATTTTACCCGGTGTGGGCGCCTTTGCCGATGCGGCCAATAAATTAAAAGAAAGCGGTTTGGACGTGTTGTTGTGCAATATGGCAAAGCAAGGAACCCCCATTATGGGGATTTGCCTTGGCATGCAACTGCTTTTGGAAAAAAGTTATGAATATGGAGAAACCGACGGGCTGGGCTTAATTCCCGGGTCGGTTCGTCCCATTGCTGAACAAATTGAAGAAGGTTTGAAAATCCCTCATATCGGATGGAACGCTTTAACCTTTCAAGGGGAAAAACATCCCATTTTCCGTTATATTGAAGAGGGGGATCACGTCTATTTTGTTCATTCCTATTATGGCGCCGAATGTGATGACCACGTTATCGCCACTACCGATTACGGTGGGGTGCTAACAGCGGCAGTAGCCAAAAGAAACGTTTGCGGATGCCAGTTTCATCCGGAAAAAAGCGGAACGGTGGGGCTGAATATTCTCCGTGGGTTCTGTGATTGGGAGGTGTAAAGGATGCATATTTTTCCTGCGATTGATTTATATGAAGGAAAAGCGGTGCGGTTGTTAAAAGGGGATTATGCCCAAATGACCGTTTACAGTGAAAATCCTTTGTTAATTGCCAAAGAATTTGAAAAAGCAGGGGCAACCCATATTCACATGGTGGATCTGGAAGGCGCCAAAAGCGGGGAGACTCCCAACCTGGAAATCGTTACTGCCATTGCGAAAGAAACGTCTTTATTCACCGAAATCGGCGGGGGTATTCGCAGTATGAAAACGGTGGATGCCTATTTGTCCGCAGGGGTGGATCGTGTGATTTTGGGAACCTCCGCGGTTACTGACCAGGAATTTTTAAAAGAAGCATTGGCAAAATACGGCGAGAAAATTGCGGTTGGTGTTGACGTAAAAGACGGTTTTGTTGCCATTAAAGGTTGGACCGAAAAATCTGATTATGCCTTGCATCCTTTTTGCGAAACCATGGAACAAATGGGGGTTCGCACCTTGATCTGCACCGATATTTCCAAAGACGGAGCCATGCAGGGTACCAACCGTGAATTGTATAAAGAATTAAGCAAAACCTATGGATTGCAAATTGTGGCATCCGGTGGGGTATCCACCCTGGAGGATGTGAAAGCCTTGGCTTCCATGGATTTGTACGGCGCCATTATCGGTAAGGCTTACTACATCGGAGCCATCGACCTGAAAGAAGCAATCGAGGTGGCAAAATGATTACCAAACGTATTATCCCTTGCCTGGATGTTAAGAACGGTCGTGTGGTAAAGGGTGTTAACTTTCAGGGACTTTCGGACGTTTCTTCCCCCGTTGAATTGGGGCGTTACTACAGTGAACAAGGTGCCGATGAATTGGTGTTTTATGACATTACCGCGTCTTCCGAAGGTCGGGGTATTTTCACTGATATTTTGCGGGAAGTTGCCCGTACCATATTTATTCCTTTAACCGTGGGCGGCGGCATCAACACCCTGGAAGATTTTGACCGTGTGTTAAAATGCGGTGCTGATAAAGTCAGTGTGAATTCAGGGGCAATCCGTAATCCCGATCTGGTGGAACAAGCCGCCAAGCGATACGGCGACCAATGCGTGGTGCTGTCGGTGGATGTGAAACGGGTAGACGGTGTGTTTCGTGTGTTTGCCAAAGGTGGCAGAGAAAACACGGGAATGGAAGCCCTTTCCTGGATCAAACGCTGTGTAGAGTCGGGAGCAGGGGAAGTGGTTGTCAATTCCATTGATACCGATGGTGTGAAGCAAGGCTTTGACCTGGAAATGTTGGAAGCGGTTTGCAATATTGTGAACGTTCCTGTAATTGCCTCAGGTGGGGCAGGGAAACAAGAAGATTTTGTAAAACTGTTCCACACCTTGCCCGGAGTGGATGCAGGGCTGGCTGCTTCGGTATTCCATTTCGGTGAAATTCAAATTAAAGAATTAAAAGAAATGTTAAAACAAGAAAATATTTTGGTGAGGGTTTAAAAATGGTAAATGTGGATACCTTAAAATTTGATGAAAATGGCTTGATTCCTGCCATTGTGGTGGATTCGGTTACCAAAAAAGTGCTGACCTTGGCTTATATGAACAAGGAAAGTTTGGAAATTTCCATGAAGGAAAAACGCACCTGCTTCTGGAGCCGTTCCCGCAAAGAATTGTGGAGAAAAGGGGAAACCAGCGGCAACGTGCAACACATTGTTTCTATGACTGCCGATTGTGATAACGATGCTTTGGTGGTTGTGGTGGATAAAGAAGGCCCCGCCTGTCACACCGGGACCGACTCTTGCTTTACCCATGAACTGTTCCAAAACGAAGAACGTTCGGAGTTTTCGTTACAACTGTTAATGGATATGTTGGTTGGCAGAAAAGTGGAGAAAAAAGAAGGATCTTACACCACCTACCTTTTTGAAAAAGGCCTGGATAAAATCCTGAAAAAGGTTGGGGAAGAATCCACCGAAGTTATTATTGCTGCCAAAGCAGAAGACAAAAAAGAAACCATCTATGAAATTGCCGACCTTGCTTATCACGTTATGGTTTTGATGATTGAAATGGGCATTTCCCTGGAAGACATTCATAAGGAACTTAGCAGCCGTCACGTGATTGACCATAAAGTGAAACAGGAGAAAATGACAAAATGATTTTGTCGGATTTTCATTGCCACACCACCTTTGTGGACGGCGCTCATTCCCCGGAAGAAGTGGTTCTCAGTGCCATTGAAAAGGGGATGAAAACCCTTGGTATTTCGGAACATGCACACGTTCCTTTTGACCCGGATTGCAGCTTGTCTTTGGAACAAACTGCTTCCTATCGGGCTGAAATTCAACGGTTGAAAGAAAAGTATCAAGATAAAATTCAGCTGTTGCGGGGCATCGAAATGGATTATTATTCTGAAGATGATGTGTCTGCCTATGATTACGTGATTGGTTCGGTTCATTATCTGAAAGTCAACGGAGAGGTTTACAGCGTGGATTTGTCTCCCGATGAAACCAACCGCTGTATTCAGCAGGCGTTTGGCGGTGACAAGTATCAATATGCCCGTTGTTATTTTCAACACCTTGCAGGGTTAAAGGAAAAATGGACTCCCAATATTATCGGTCATTTTGATTTGTTAACCAAATTTCAGGAGCGGGGTATCGCTTTTGATGAAATGCATCCTGTCTATGAATCTGCTGCTTGTAAAGCCATTAGGGAATTGAAAGATTGTTTTTTCGAGGTTAATACGGGGGCTATGTCCCGAGGGTATCGCAAGGAGCCCTATCCTGCAGAAAAGTGGTTACAGGAAATGAAGAAACAGGGTGGAAAGGTTGTTCTTTCTTCGGATTCCCACCATAAAAATACCTTGTTATATGAGTTTCAAAATGCCAAAATCATTATAAATAATCTTGGGTTTACCACCGCAGGTTTTACTGATAGAAAAGGAATCCCATATATTCAGTTTTAAAAAATTATAAACGGACAGAAGGAAAATCCATGCTGTCCGTTTTGGCGTACAAAGGAGTTTTACCATGAAAAAATTATCCAACCTAATGCCTCAACGGGTATTTGCCATCTTTGAAGATATTTGTTCCATTCCCCACGGTTCGGGAAATACCAATCAACTTGCCCGTTGGTGTGTTGCTTTTGCCGAAAATTTAGGGCTGAAAAGCATCATGGACGATGCCGGGAATGTGGTGATATATAAAAAAGGGTCTCAGGGCAGGGAAGAAGAATCCCCTGTGGTTTTGCAAGCTCATTTGGATATGGTTTGCGCCAAAGACCCCGATTGTACCATAGATTTCACCAAGGACGGCATTTCGGTGGAGACCGACGGAGAAACTGTCTGGGCAAACGGCACCACCTTGGGTGCCGACAACGGCATTGGTGTTGCCATGATTTTAGCAATTCTGGAAGATAACACCCTTTCTCATCCTCCCATTGAAGGGATCTTGACCATGGATGAAGAAACGGGGCTGATTGGCGCCGCAGGGTTTGACGGCAGTTTGTTACAAGGCAATCGAATGATCAATCTGGACTCGGAAGACGAAGGGATTTTCACCGCCGGTTGTGCCGGTGGAAGCCGCTTGCAGGTGGTTTTCCCTGTAAAACGTGAAACAAACGGTAAACCTGCTATCATGATTTCCTTGCAAGGGTTAACCGGTGGGCATTCGGGGATTGAGATTCATAAAAATCGGTTGAATGCCAACGTGGTGTTAGCCAAAATCATGTCTCGTCTTCAAAAAAATGCACCTTTGCAAATTGCCTCTTTTGAGGGTGGTGCTTTGGATAACGCCATCGCCAAAGAAGCCAACTGTGTTTTTGTGTCAACCTATGATGTAGAAGCATTAGAAGCCCTGTTGGCAGCCCAAAAGGAAATATTGAAAACCGAGGAAGATTCCGATTTTACTTTCACCGTAACTTCTTGTGAAGCACCGGAAACCGTGTGGGACGAAGATACCACCAATCGTGTGTTACAATTCCTTTCGGTTGCTCCCAATGGTGTGCAATCTATGTGTGAAGATTTGCCCGATGTGGTGGAAACTTCTTTGAATTTGGGCATCTTGAAGACCTGTGATGACAGTTTCATGTCGGTGTTCTCTTTGCGTAGTTCGGTGGAAGCCAATCGCACCGCTTTGGCTTTGAAGGTGTCCACTTTGGCCAAGGAATACGGTGGAGTGCCAACCGAAGGGAGCAAATATCCCGCTTGGGAATATCGTGCCAAATCTTCTTTGCGGGATACCATGGAACAGGTGTTTGCTGATTGTTACGGTAAAAAACCTGTTACCGAAGTGATTCATGCAGGGTTGGAATGTGGTGTATTCAGTCAAAAAATTAAAGACCTGGATGCGGTCTCTATCGGTCCCGATATGATAGACGTTCACACTCCTTTGGAACGGGTATGGGTAGATTCGGTGGATCGCACGTATCATTATTTGTGCAAAGTTATTACAGCATTATAAGGGTGTGATTTAGGTGAAGGAACGGATTGCACGACTGCAGGAACAACTGGATGACCATTCGGCTTTTTATATTCAAAGTCCTGTTAATCGCAGATATCTTACCGATTTTCCTTCCTCAGCAGGTTGTGTTTTGGTGACCAAAAACCAAAGTTATTTTTTCACCGATTTTCGGTATTTGGAAAAGGCAAAGCAACAGGTAAAAACCTGTGAAGTTAAGGAGTTCCTGGGCTTTTCAAAAACGGTGTTGCCGACGTTGCAACAAGCCTGCTTAGAACAGTTGTTTGTGGAAACCGAATCCACCGGTTTTCGAGCGTTTCGGACCTTGCAAACCGTTGCCCAAGGGGTTGAGATATCGGACAGTGATAAACTGGATACCTTGCTTGAGGAAATGCGGATGATCAAAACATCGGGGGAACTTGCCAAAATTCGGGAAGCACAACGACTGACCGATGAAACCTATACCTATATTTTAGATCGCATTTCCGCCGGACGCAGTGAAATTGATATTATGCTGGATATGGAATTTTTTATGCGTAAACAGGGTAGCCAAGGGGTTTCCTTTGATTTTATTGTGGTTTCCGGGAAAAATTCCTCTTTACCCCATGGGATCCCCACCAACAAATTGGTGGAATCGGGAGATTTCATCACCATGGATTTTGGCGGTGTGGTGGACGGATATCATTCGGATATGACCCGTACCGTGGCAGTGGGGAGTGTGAATGACCACCAACGTTTGGTTTATGAAACGGTATTACAGGCAAAAAAGAAAGCCATGGAATCCATTGCCCCTAATACAATTTGCAAAGACGTTGATAAAGTTGCCAGAGATTTGATTGACCATGCCGGCTTTCAGGGCTGCTTTGGGCACGGATTGGGACATGGCGTTGGATTAGAAATTCACGAGAGCCCCAATTTTAATACCCGTTGTGAAACCCTTTTGCAACCGGGTATGGTGTTGACTGTAGAACCGGGAATCTATCTGGAAAATCAGTTCGGTGTACGAATTGAGGATATGGTTGAAATCACTTGTGATGGGTATACTAATTTTACCAAAAGTACCGATGAACTCATCGTTTTATAGGAGTGAATTATGGATAAGAATCGTTTACAACAATATGCCGCTTTGATTGCCAAGGTTGGCGGAAACATTCAAAAAGACCAGGAAGTTTTCATCTATGCCGATTTGGACCAACCTGAATTCGTTTCCATGGTTACTGAAGAATGTTACAAATTGGGAGCCAAACGGGTATTTGTGGAATGGAGTTATCAACCTCTAACCCGTTTGCACGTGACCTATTGTGAAGAAGAAACCCTTTCGCGGGTAGAACCCTTTGAAGAAGCAAAGTGGCAACAACAAACCAAAGTATTGCCTGTTAAAATCTACTTGCTTTCGGAAGATCCGGACGGGCTCAACGGCATTGACCAGGAGAAGTTTTCCAAGGCTTCTCAACGTCGCTCCAAGGTGATTAAACCTTATCGTGACCAAATGGAAAATAAATATCAGTGGTGTATTGCCGCTGTTCCTGGTGTTCCTTGGGCCAAGAAGATTTTTCCTGAACTTTCCGATGCACAAGCAGTGGAAAAACTGTGGGAAACTATTCTGAAGGTCTCCCGTGTGGACGATGACCCTGTTGCCGCCTGGGAGAATCATAATAAACAGCTGCAAAAACGTTGCGATTATTTAAACGGCTTGCAACTGAAAGAACTCCATTACACCGCTTCCAACGGAACCGACTTTACAGTGGGGTTAATGGAACAAGCTCAGTTTTTAGGCGGGGGAGAAACTGCCTTGAACGGCAATTATTTTAACCCCAATATTCCCAGTGAAGAAATTTTCACAACCCCCAAAAGGGGAGTGGCTCAGGGGATTGTATATTCCAGTAAACCCTTGTCCTATCGCGGGCAGCTGATCGATGAGTTTTTTATTCGCTTTGAACAAGGAAAAGCCGTAGAAGTGGGTGCCAAAGTAGGGGAAAAATTGCTGAAAGAATTGGTCGCCATGGATGAAGGTGCAGCCTATCTGGGGGAATGTGCCCTGGTTCCTTACGACTCTCCCATTCGGGAAAGCGAATTGCTGTTTTATAATACGCTGTTTGACGAAAATGCCGCCTGTCATTTGGCTCTGGGCATGGGCTTTGCCAACTGTATCAAGAATTTTGAAACCTTGTCTTTGGAAGAGTGTCGGGCCTTGGGTGTGAACGATTCCATTGTTCATGAAGACTTTATGATCGGCACTAAAGATTTGAATATTGATGGGATTGACCGTCAGGGAAATGTGGTTCCCATTTTCCGAGACGGAAATTGGGCGTTTTAAAAAAATAAGGACTTTTGCAACACTGCAAAAGTCCTTTTATTTTGTAGAATTTTTACTTGTATCTTGAACGAGAGTGTGATACAATAAAATGTCGAATTATGGGATGAGGTGAACAGTGTGAACAACGTCACAAAGATTTGTTCGGTAATCACCGCCCTGGCTGTTGGTCTGGGCTGTTGGTTTGGTATTGATTTTTTAGGGGCAAAATCCCAATCTGCCGTTCCGGCAATTTCTCCTGACCAAACCATTACCGATGTTTCTACACAGGTGGAAGAATCGTCGGTTGTGGAGGAATCTCCCACCGATACCGTCTCTTCCAAGCCTTCATCGGTGGCATCGAAAACCCCTGTTGTTTCCAATCCCGCTTCTTCCAAAGTGACAAGCAGTAAAACCTCATCCAAAGTTACCCCATCTTCCACCGTTTCTTCCGCTGTTTCTTCTGCAGTGAAAAAACCTGTGGTAACTGTGAAAAAAGACACCAACCAGACTGATATCGTCACCTATATCAAACGACCTTCCTACAGTTCAGTACAAAAAGAAATCAAAGCCCTTGCCAAAGAGTATCCCGATTTGATTTCCGTTTCTTCTATCGGGAAATCGGTACAAGGCAGAGATTTAACCATGATGAAGGTAGGAAAGGGTAAGCTGAAAGCCTGTATTATTGGGGGAATTCACGCCAGAGAGAGTATAACCGTGAGTTACGTTATGCGGTGTGTGGAAGAATTTTGTGTCGCTTATGAATCCAAATCAGGTGAGTTTGCCAATTTCGATATGAAAAATCTTTTGGAAAACTACACTTTATATATCGTTCCTTTGTCCAATCCCGACGGGTTGGAAATCATCAGCGGTCGGGCAACTCCGGAAGTAAAAATTACCTATCGGGGAGATATGACCATTGAGGATTATAAAGCCAATGCCAACGGCGTAAACTTAAATAAGAACTTTCCTTTGCTTTGGGATAAAATCGACAATAAAGTAACCGCTCCTGACCCTGAAGGCTATAAAGGTCCTTCAGCAGGCTCTGAACCCGAAACCAAGGCACTTATGAAACTTTGCAACAACAATGATTTTGCCTGGATGACTTCAGTTCACGTGCGGGGTGATTGTGTTTATTGGTCGGATTCTTTGAACCCTTCTGTGGGGGCTTCGGAAAAAATTGTGAATATTTTAAAAGACCGTTGTGATTTTTATAAATGTAATACCTCAACCGACGTAAACGGGTTTGGCGGCGGTTTTGAAAATTGGTTCCGTCAGCAGTTTAAACGCCCCGGTTTTTGTCTGGAATTGATGCCATTGGATATTAAGGTTACCCCCGTAACCAATGCCAATCATCAGTATTTCAGCAGTACCGTACGCTGGAACGTAACCAAAAAGGTATTTCCGCTGATTATGGTGTATGGATTCATCGGTTAAAATACAAGGTGAAGTAAATACCCGCAAACCAGTCCCACAGTCCACCAGCAGGTGTGTAGAATCATCCGTTTGATTTTTCGGTTTTTCCGTTGACGTGCAATGATTATAGGATTGTGAGCAGGCGGGTTGCCCATAATTTCCACAAAGAAATCAGCTTCTTTTTGTAATTGTTGGGGCTTCATTTGTTCTGCCTGAGGGCGAACAAATAATAAAGCCCGTTCAAAATATTGATTGCAGGGGTTGGATACTTCGATAATGGTGTGGTTTACGCCTTTAATCATAGGAATGCCTCCTGTATTCACAAACAATGATGCCTTTATTGTTGGCATTTTTCGGCAATTTAAACATGGGGGGGATCAAATTTGGCGACCATCTTGTTTGGGGGAAGTTTTAATCCTGTGCATTTGGGGCATCTTGCCATGGCCAATGCCGCTTTGAATCAGTTCCCCGATGCTACCTTGCTTTGGATGCCTGCGGCCTGTTCTCCCTTTAAAACCAATCAAACCTTGGCAGAGGAACACCATCGGTATCAGATGTGTTGTTTGATGGCAGAACAAGACCCTCGTATGCAGGTGAGTGACCTGGAGTTTACCATGCCAAAACCCAGTTATACCGTAAACACGGTAAGGCGGTTAAAAGAACAAAACCACCGTGAAATCTATTTCCTTTGCGGTGCCGATTCTTTCCTTTCTCTGTTTGGTTGGAAAGAGATCGAAACCCTGGCAAAGATGGTGACCTTTCTGGTTGCCAACCGAGAAGGTTCTCCCTTTGAAAAACTGGAACAACAAAAAGAGAAAATTGAAGCAATCGGAGGAACTGCCGTTTTCCTTCCCATGGAAGAATGTCCCGTTTCTTCCACTCAGCTTCGCAGGGAACTTTCCCAAGGAATGAAAACCGGTAAGTATTTATCACCGCAGGTTTTGCGGTATATTCAGGAAAATGACTTGTATCGGGAGTGATACCGTATGTACAGGGAACAATATAAAGAATATGTGGAACTCATTGAACAACGTTTGTCGCCTAAACGGTTTCTTCATTCCATGAACGTTGCCAAGGAATGTGTGAAATTGGCGGAGAAATACGGTGGTGACAAAGAAAAGGCTTATCTTGCCGGGGTTTTGCATGACATCATGAAGGAAGAAAAACCTGAAATGCAGTTGCAAACCATGTTGCAATCTGGTATAATGATAGATACGGTTACGCGCAATGCCCGCCCTTTGTGGCATGCCAAAGCCGGGGCTGCATATTGTCAGTCGGTTTTAAAGATTCAGGATGAAGACATTCTCAATGCTATTTCCTACCACACCACCGCCCGCGCCGATATGTCCCAGTTGGAAAAAGTGTTATATCTGGCAGATTATATCGGGGAAGAACGGGATTATCCCGATGTGGATATTATGCGGCGGGAAACCTGGGAGTCTATGGAACGGGGTATGGAATACGCCCTTGTATATTCTATTTGTGATTTAGCGAAACGTAACAAAGCCATTCATAAAGATACTGTGGAAGCCTATAACCAAATTGTGCTTCAAAAGAAAGGATAAAGGTGATTGCATTGGCAACCAAACAAACCACATCCGAGCATACTAATTCCCAGAAAAAAGTGAAACGTTATCCCAAGGGCTTGGTTATTGCCGTCAATACCCTGCTGTCGGTGGTGTTGGTTGTTTCCATTTTGGGAACAACTGCCTGTGCCGCTTTGCTTTATATGGATTTCAGCGATTCCGGCGATGCCGTTGCCGATATGAGCGAAATTTCCAAAAGTGAAAGCAATGACGTGGAATATTTCCTGGTAGCAGGTACCGACGAAGGGGAAAACCTTACCGACATTATGATGGTTGTTTGCTTTGACCTGAAGGCCAACACCGCCAACATATTGCAAATTCCTCGGGATACCTTTATCGGGGTGGACGTTCCCACCAGTAAAATGAATGCCGTTTACGGACAGGCTCCCAGAGAGGAAGGGCAAACCAACATTAACGTAATGCTGCGGCGTATCAACGATTACTTCGGGCTCCCCATTGACCATTATATCACCGTTACTTTGTCAGCGTTCCGTGATATTGTGGATGCTGTAGGCGGGGTAGACGTTTATGTTCCCGATACCATCTATAACGCCTTTAATGAAGACCGTCAGTATTATACCTTTGAAAAAGGTATGAACCATTTCAACGGGGAAATGGCGGAAGCCTTTGTTCGTCACCGCAGGAGTTACGTTATGGGTGACCTGGGCCGTGTAAAAGCCCAGCGGAATTTTTATGCCGCCTTTATTAAAAAATGCCTGAATATGAGTTATACCCAAATGGCTGCTGCCGCTACCAGTATTTATGATGAAGTGTCAACCGACATGAAATTGGTGGATATTCTGGCTTTTGCCCAAACCGCCCAAAAACTCAAGGTGGAAAACATTAAATTCCATGCGGTACCCGGGCAGTCGGGTTCCTATTCGGTAAACGGTCGTCAGGCATTGTCTTACTACTCCATTCATAAACAAGAATACGTGGATCTGATCAATGCCAACTTCATGCCTTATTCCGACGGAATCACGGTGGAAAGCTTAATGATTGACGAATTGCATACCACTTATCAACAAAGTTATATTGAAGACGAAGAGAATATGACAGGTTACTTGTCGGAGGAAGAACGAATTACGTCCTCCTCCACCGTAACTTCACAATAAAGGAGAAACGCCATGAATCCCATTGATATTGTTGCCACCGCTGTGAAAGCGTTGGACGATAAAAAAGCACAGAATATTCAAGTATTTGAAATTACGGAATTAACCACCCTTGGGGATTATTTGATTATTGCCAACGGCGGTTCTTCCACCCAGGTTCGCGCCTTGTCCGACGAAGTGGAATATCGTTTGTCCCAACAAGGGTTGGAACCCGACCATATTGAAGGTCGTGCCACCAACTGGTATTTGCTGGACTATCAAAGTGTTATGATTCACGTTTTCGGAAAAGATGCCAGAGAGTTTTACAATTTGGAACGGTTATGGGCAGATGCCAAACCAGTTGATATCAGCGGTTATATAACCGAAGCATAAGAGAAAAGGAGTTTTGAATCATGAAACCATTTGAATATACAAAAATCGAGAAAAAATGGCATGAAAAATGGGAAGATGCCGGTATTTTCCATGCCCAGAATCATTCGGATAAGGAAAAGTTTTTTGCTTTGGTAGAATTTCCTTATCCTTCGGGGCAGGGGCTTCATGTTGGCCATCCCCGTTCTTATACGGCTTTGGATATTGTTGCCAGAAAACGCCGTATGCAAGGTTATAACGTGTTGTATCCCATGGGGTGGGATGCCTTCGGCTTGCCTACCGAAAACTTTGCCATTAAGAATCATATTCACCCCGAAATCGTTACCAAAAACAACATAGCTCATTTTAAGACACAGTTGCAAGCTTTGGGTTTTTCCTTTGACTGGAGCCGTGAAATCAACACCACCGACCCTGAATATTATAAATGGACCCAATGGATTTTCCTGCAGCTGTTTAAAAAAGGGTTAGCCTATAAAAAGGAAATGTCGGTAAACTGGTGTACTTCCTGTAAATGCGTTCTTGCAAACGAAGAAGTGGTGAACGGCGTTTGTGAACGTTGCGGCAGTGAAGTGGTTCATAAGGTAAAAAGCCAATGGATGCTGAAAATTACCGAATATGCCCAACGTTTGATTGATGATTTGGATGAAGTTGATTACATTGAACGGGTAAAAACCCAACAAAAGAACTGGATCGGTCGTTCCACCGGGGCTTTGGTTACTTTCAAAACCAACGTAAATCATGACGTAACCGTATACACCACCCGTCCCGATACGTTGTTCGGTGCCACCTATATGGTTCTTTCTCCCGAATATGCTCAAATTGAGGATTGGAAGAAAGAGGGAGTAATTGCTAACGTTGCCGAAGTGGAAGCCTATCAGGCGGAAGCTGCCCGTAAATCCGATTTTGAACGTACCGAAATGGCAAAAGACAAAACCGGGGTGAAACCCCAAGGGGTTACCGCCATTAACCCTGTAAACGGGGACGAAATTCCTGTATTCATTTCTGACTACGTTTTGGTTTCTTACGGCACAGGGGCTGTTATGGGGGTTCCCGCTCACGATAGCCGTGACTGGGAATTTGCAAAGAAATTCGACCTGCCCATTATTGAAGTGGTTGCAGGGGGCGATGTAGAAAAAGAAGCCTTTACCGACGTTGCCACAGGTACTATGGTGAATTCCGGATTTATGACCGGCATGAGCGTGGAAGAAGCCAAAGAAGCCATAAAAGATTATATGACCGAAAAGGGCTTTGGAGAACGCAAGGTAAACTACAAACTCCGTGACTGGGTATTCTCCCGTCAACGGTATTGGGGGGAACCCATTCCCATTGTTCATTGTGAAAAATGCGGTTATGTGGCTGTTCCCGAAGATCAGTTACCCTTGAAATTGCCCATGGTAGATTCCTATGAACCCACCGATAACGGGGAATCTCCCTTGGCTACCATTGACAGTTTTGTTAACACCACTTGTCCTCATTGCGGTGGTCCTGCCAAACGGGAAACCGACACCATGCCCCAATGGGCAGGGTCTTCCTGGTATTTCCTGCGGTATTGCGATCCCCACAATCATGATGCTTTGGCTTCCAAAGAAGCCTTGGATTACTGGGTCCCCGTTGATTGGTACAACGGCGGTATGGAACATACCACCCTGCACTTGTTGTATAGCCGTTTCTGGCATAAATTCTTATATGATATCGGTGTAGTACCCACCAAAGAACCCTATGCCCGTCGTACCAGTCATGGTATGATCTTAGGGGAAAACGGCGAAAAAATGTCCAAGTCCCGGGGTAACGTAGTAAATCCCGATGAAGTGGTGGAACAATACGGCGCCGACACCATGCGGCTTTATGAAATGTTCATTGGCGACTTTGAAAAATCCGCTCCCTGGTCTACTTCTTCCATTAAAGGTTGCCGTCGCTTTGTGGATCGCGTCTGGTCCTTGCAAGACAACTTGAATGATGAAACCGGTTATTCCAAGGCTTTGGAAAAACAAGTGCATCGCACCATCAAAAAGGTCAGCGAAGATATTGAAGGGCTCAAATTCAATACTGCCATTGCCGCTATGATGAGTTTCCTCAACGATGTGGAAAAGGCCGGTAGCCTTTCCAAAGAGGATTACATGACCTTACTTCGTTTGCTTTCTCCCTTTGCTCCTCACGTTACCGAAGAATTGTGGGAAATGTTCGGCGGGGAAGGGTTCTGCTCCATTGCTCCCTGGCCCACTTATGATGAAGCCATGTGCAAAGATTCCGAAGTGGAAATTGCCGTTCAAATCAACGGTAAGGTTCGTGGCCGCGTCACTGTTCCTGCCGATGCTGATAAAGATGCTGTTTTGGCTGCTGTAAAAGCCGATGAAAAAATCAGCGGTGAATTGGATGGAGCAACCATTGTGAAGGAAATCGTGGTTCCCGGAAAGTTGGTAAACCTGGTCATTCGCAAATAATTTTTAAAAAATCCCGATCATGCTATCGGGATTTTTATTTGCGGTTGAATTCCCCTTCACAATCTGAAAAAACCTTTGAAAAACTCCATTTATTTTGAAAAAACCTATTGACAAGGGACAGCCCCTTGTTGTATAATCCTATTTGCACATGTATGTGACTATTACCCCTGCCAATGGGCGGAGGGAGGGAATATAAATGAGTCAGGTTAAAATTAAAGATAATGAATCTCTCGAAAACGCATTGCGTCGTTTCAAACGTCAGACTCAACGGGACGGTGTTATCCAAGAAGTTCGTAAGAGAGAACATTATGAAAAGCCTTCGGTAAAACGGAAAAAGAAATCCGAAGCCGCTCGTAAGCGCAAGTTCAAATAAGTGATAATCAGGCGGTTGCAATTTGCATCCGCCTGTATTATTTTATAAACGAAAGGAAAATCAAAATGTTTCGTCCAACTCTTATGAAAAAACGTTTGGTTAACCTTACCTTACATGATTTGGAATCTTTGGGGGTCACCACATTGCTGTTGGATGTGGACAACACCCTATCTACCCACCACAGCCAAACCCCCTTGGAAGGAATTGAAACCTGGCTGGATGATATGAAAAGGTCGGGAATTACTTTGTTTATTGTTTCCAATGCCAAAGAGCGACGGGTCGCTCCCTTTGCCAAGGCTTTGGGTCTTCCTTATTTTTATCTTTGTAAAAAACCTTTACCTTTTGGCATTCTTCGTGCCATAAAGCAGTTAAAGGTGGATAAAAGTAAGGTTATGTTATGCGGTGATCAGTTATTTACTGACATGCCTGCAGGGCGTGTGGCAGGAATTAAAACCTTGTTGGTGGAACCTGCCATGCCGGAAATTGGGTGGACGTTTCTTGTGCGCAGAAGATTGGAAAAACCCCTTCTTCGGCGGTATCACCGAAAGGAGAATAAAAAATGAGTATGGCAAAATTCGGTCCCGCAGGAACAGGGGACAGTTTTAAAGCGATGGGGTATAAATCCAGTTTGCAAGTGCCCGGGTATTTAAAAAATATGGGGCTGACCTGGTTCGAGTACCAATGTGGTCGTGGGGTGAATATCAGTCAGGAAAAAGCGGAGCAACTGGGAGAAAAAGCCAAGGAACATGGTATCGGAGTTTCCCTTCATGCCCCGTATTATATCTCTTTGGCTTCTAAGGAAGAAGAAAAGCGTGACAATTCGGTGAACTACATTTTGCAGTCTGCCCGTGCTGTGGATTTCATGGGTGGCAACCGTATTGTGGTTCATCCCGGTGGATTGGGTGGTCTTTCTCGGGAAGGAGCCACCGCTCTTGCTTGTGAAACCCTGAAAAAAGCCCAAAAGGCTTTGGATGAAAATGGATTGTCCCATATTCATATTTGCCCCGAAACCATGGGGAAAATCAACCAACTGGGTGACTTGGAAGAAGTTCTGACCTTCTGTTCTTTGGATGAACGAATGATTCCCTGTATTGATTTCGGCCATCTCAATGCACGAACCCATGGCGGGGTGTCTACCCTCGAAGATTTTGAAAACGTGCTTTCTCAAATCCATAATCGGTTGGGGAAAGAACGACTGCAATCGTTCCATTCACACTTTTCTAAAATCGAGTACACCGAAGGGGGAGAAAAGCGCCATCTTACCTTTGAAGATACGGTGTATGGCCCTCATTTTGAACCCCTGGGGGAACTGATTGCACAGAAGGGATTAAGCCCCGTCTTTGTTTGTGAATCGGCAGGAACCCAGGCGGAAGATGCCTTGGCAATGCTCAAAGCTTATCAGGGAGCCTTACAGGAATAAAAGTAAACCTCTCTGCATACAAGTGGCAGGGGTGATGCGCCGTGTGGCTTTCTAAAAAAATTCCAGTCCCGTTGTTTGTTTCCTGCTTTCTTGTAATTGGAGCAGCAGTAGGAATAACCTTTTATTCTCAATCCATAGGGGAAGGAATTCGCTCGGGCCTTTCCTTATGTGGAGAGTTGGTGATTCCATCTTTGTTCGTCTTCCTTTGCCTTTGCGAATGGGTTTCCTTGTCGGGCATTGGCATGGGTGTTGTGAAGGTTTTTAAGCCTGTGTTTCGTCTTTTTTTGGGTCGGTTCTACCAAGGGGGAACCGCGCTGTTTTTGTGCCTTTTGGGGGGATATCCCATGGGCGCATCTTCTTTAGTTTCGCTGAAAAATAACGGCAGGTTGTCCCTTGCTGAAATTCGCCGTTTGGCTCTTTGGATTTTTTGCCCTTCTCCTGCTTTCGTGGTGATTGGTGTTGGGCAGGGGATGCTTGGGTCTTTTCGGACAGGTTTGATTCTTTGGGTTTCTTGTGTTGCTTCCTGTTTGTTGACGGGAGCAGTTATCAGTCGTTTCCCCGTGAAAGAAATGCCGATTTCTTTGACATACGACAAGCAAATTCGTGAAAACAACGGTTCCATTGTGCAAGCCGTTTCCTCGGCTACCGAAAAAATGCTTCATATCTGCGGCATGGTGATTTTGGTTGCAGGTGTGTTGGGGTGTCTTTCGGCATTGCCTTTGCCTGACCCTGTCAAGTCCTGCTTTACCATGTTTTTGGAGGTTACCAACGGAAGTCGTTTCCTTGCTTTCAATGGCGGTTCATTGCCCCAAATGGGTGCGGTTCTTATGTTTGGAGGCATTGGCACCCATTTGCAATGCAAAGGCTTGCTGAAGGAGGCTTGCCCTTCTTACCTGTGTTATTTTTTTGTTCGTATATTGCAAGCTTTACTTTGTTATGGCCTGCTTTGTTTTATATGTTATCAATTTCCCCAGGTTGTTCCCACCTTTTCTGTAGGAAACGTTCCTGTGCCTTCCCCCATATCGGTTTTGCCCTCAGTGGGGTTGATGGGCACTTGTTGTGTCTTTTTATGTTCTCTTCATCAAAAGCCTTTTTTCAGGAGTGATCATCGTGAAAAATCAAGAATATATTCAAAGTGAATATCCCAAATGTTGCCGTTACTGTGAAAAGGGAAGTCCTTCTTTCGATCATAGTGCCACGTTGTGCTATCGAAGAGGAATTATGGACCCCGACGACTGCTGTAAACAATTTGTATATGATCCGCTAAAACGGGTTCCCATGGAAAAAAACGTAAATATTTCCGAGTTTTCTCCCGAAGATTTTTCCTTATAAAATAAAAACCGCTTTGTTTGTTGTGAACAAAGCGGTTTTTGTTATAAAGAAATGAAATGACACAGAATTCCTTTTTCGGTGATGTCGATAATTCCGTAGGTGTTACCGTTGCTACGGGATAAGGAACCGGGGTTGAGAACGTATAGTCCATCGTCGTAATGGGTTTCAGGGCGGTGGGTATGCCCATATAAAAGAATGTCACATTGATTCCGTTTGGCGCTGTTGACTGCAGCGCCAATTCCGAATTTCACGTGGTATTCGTGGCCGTGGGTCATCATGATTCGTTTTCCGTAAAGTTCAATCAAACGAGTGGTAGGCTCAATGCTGGCAAAATCGCAGTTGCCTGCCACCGAATAAATGGTTTTATTGGGATATAAATCCGACAGCTTATCAATGGCACCAATTCCATCCCCTAAGAATAGAATGGTGTTAGCGGTAGGTTGATCTTCAAGGGCGTTCATGGCGGAAGTAAAGTCCCCGTGAATATCTGATAAAACTAAAATACGCATAGAAATAACCTTCCCAACATATAGTGTAGAGGTGATTGTTATGAATCAAAATCCTTTGAATGAATTGTTCCGACAATCGGCAGGGAGCAAAACCACCAATCCTGATGCGGTAAAGGAAGCCATCAATCAAGGAGATATCTCTAAAATTGCGGCATCCATGAGCAAAGAGGATATGGATAAAGTACAGGCAATTTTATCGGATAAAGAGAAAATGCAAAGCATTTTGAATTCACCTTTGGCAAAGAATTTTTTGAAACAATTCGGAAAATAAGGAGGTTCCCTGAATGGATGACCTTTCTTCCATGCTGTCGGGGTTGTTGAACTCTCCCGAAGGAATGAAACAGCTGAAAACCATGGCAGGGGCATTATTCGGGGAACAAAATGCAACACCAGAATCAGCTCCCACCGCTGACAGCGGATTGCCCGACGTTTCTCCCGGGGAGATTGCAGGATTGATGAAAATGGTCAGTATGCTGAAAAGCAATCAAACCGACCATCGGGCACAACTTCTTTTGTCTATACGCCCTCATTTGTCGGAGCACCGTCAAAAACGGGTGGACGACGCGGTGAAGATCTTGCGTTTGATTCAAATTCTTCCCGCTGTAAAAGAAGCAGGTATTTTTTAGAGGTGATGTCATGGCGGTTCAAAGTTCCAATGATTTCTTGCAGATGCAACGGGAAGCCGAAAAACGGGTAATGGAAATGCAACGCCGCGCCAAGAGTCGGGTGGAACCAAAAGAATCAACCGTACCGGCGCAACCTGTCCCATCGGCACCAAGGCAACCTAAACCTGCAGCAAAACACAGCTTTTTGGATATGCTGAACATCAAGTCTTTCTTTGAAAGTAAGGATACGTCTTTGGTTTTGATGGTATTGGCGCTTCTGAATGCCGAAGAAACCGACCCATTGTTGATGTTAGCATTATTATATGTGATTTTATAGGTTTATTTTGTTAACAACCTCTTTAATTTTAAAATGGCAAGTTGGGTTTTTCCATCGATAATCTCGCCGTTATTCACCATTTCAAGGGCTTTTTCAAAAGGAATGGCAGCTACTTCCAAAAACTCATCCTCATCCAGGTTTTGTTTGGTGGGGGTGAGCTCTTTTGCATAGTACATATAAATCTTTTCCTGGCAGTAAGCAGGGGTGGGGAAGAAGAACCCCAAAGGAATCAGTTCTTTAGCAGTGTATCCCGTTTCTTCTTCCAGCTCTCTGGCTGCACAAAGCGCTGGATCTTCACCTTTTTCCAGTTTTCCTGCAGGAATTTCCCACATGATTTCTCCGGCAGCATATCGGTATTGGCGAACCATTAACAGATTGCCCTTGTCATCCAACGCGGCAACACATGCCCCGCCGTTGTGTTCAATCACTTCCCGAAACGCTGTTTCTCCGTTGGGCAAGGTTACTGTATCTTTTCGTAAATTCAGAACACAGCCATGGAACAAGGAAACGGAATCGGTTTTAATCTCTTTTAAATTCATAGTAATCTCCTAACGTACAAAGGATCTCTGATTTGCAATATGTTTTTTCATAAAATCCTATTTGTCATCTTCGCATAAATCCAATGCGTTGATCATCCCTTGGAATTTTTGTGTGCCAAGGCAAAGTCGGAAGGATGAGGCGCATTGTTACCCAAATAGAATTGTAACCCACTTCTTTGGCGATTCGATAGGGTCTTAAAATTTCGGTTAAAACTTCTTGATCTTCGGTATAACTGTTGAAATTCTGTTCAATTCCTGCCCTTATTTTTTCAGCAGGTTGTTGTCTATCCCTGCAATTTTCAAAAATCAGTGAATTCGGAAAGGCGTGGATAACCGTGATGAACCAAACTGTGATTGACTATACATATATCCAGAATACCATATGGAAAATCAAAGCTACCTATCCCGCGGTTCGGGTGTGCCGCATTGGAAAAAGCGTGGTGGGCAGAAGTATTTATGCCCTGGAACTTGGGCGGTCTACCGCTCCCGCTATGTTGTTTCTGGGAACCTTTATCGGGCAGGATTCTTTGACAGGGGAACTTTTACTCAGTTGGTTTACCAACGTGGCAGAAGGGGTAGTAAACAACCATAAAGTAAATGGGGTGACAGCACAGGAACTTATTAGCCGTCACCGCATTGTTATTATTCCGTTTGTCAATCCTGATGGACGGGAAATTTGTGAGCGTGGCGCACATTGTGCAGGAGTGGACAGCGGCAGAATCAAACGGCTGTCAGGAGGGGATACCACCCGTTGGGATGCCAATGCCCGCGGTGTGGATATTACCCATAATTTTGATTTCCGTTTTCCTGCCCGTCAAAAAGCCGAGAAAAACAGAGGGATTCATTCACCGGCTGCCAAAGGATATGGCGGTCCGTTCCCTGAAAGCGAACCGGAAACCGTAGCCATTGCGACCTATTGCCGTAAACAGCCCGTTCACCAAGCGGTTTGCCTGTACCCCGGGAAACGGCAAATCTTCTGGAGAAGTGTTGGTACCCCTCAAGAAACTTTGGAAAAACAGGCTCACGTATTGGGGATTGTTTCCGATTACGAAGTGGAAGCAGGGGTTGGTTGTGTGGTAGACAGCGGTTTTCGCAACTGGTTTGCCCAAACCTTTCGTAAACCCGCCTTTGATATTATGATGGATATTCATGGCGACAGCGTTCATCACAGTCAACTGCAGGAATTGCTCACCCTGTCTTGTTTATTTTAATAAATCCACAAACCGTCCTGATAAATAACCGTTAAACTCAAAGTTCCTTCATAGAAGAAGAAAGAAACGTGATTGGTGCCGAAGGTGTAATCAATATAGGTGAAACCCATACCTTGGCGAAGTAACATGGAGCGGGCTTCCTCGGTGGCGTCACCACTGACAGCAGGTTCGCCCAAAACCGAAACGATGGCATCTTTGGTGGTAACGGTGGGTTCAAATCCATAAGCAGTGCCGTAGCAAACAATGGCAGCCAAACCGTTGTCACGATCGTCGTTAGTGTAGTAGAAATCAGCACCGCCAACGGTGTATTGAATATATTTT
>JAZNWL010000090.1:0-16890 GCA_045593325.1 Acutalibacteraceae bacterium
ACACTGCCCGCTCGGTAGGTGAAAGAAGAAAACAGGATCTCCCACGTTCTTTTAAAAATTCCCGTTCCCGCTCATAAAGAATGTTCATTCTTTGATCGCGAAATTCGGCACTTTCCACGCTGATATCGCACAGTTGAGCAATTCGTTTGGGAGTATGTATATCCAACGCCCACAGCACACACGCCGGGGCAAGAAGCCTGCTGGCAAAGATATTGGCTTCCTGTTCCTCTAACTTGTCTTCCGCGCTGGGTTCCCGATTGATAACGGTATATGTATCATTAACCAGGCTGTGACCCAAAAGCCAATGTCCTAACTCATGGGCAATGGTAAAACGGCACCGTTGCCGGGAGCACTGTTCATCATAAAAGATGATACCCCGCTCCCCCTGCCGCAAGAGGAACCCGTCCGTTGTGGCAGTGTGATGGGTCAGATTCGCGCCGGCTATCAACTCTTTTCCTTGGGTATAGGATACGCAGGATAAACCGTATACCCGAGCAATGGCAGTCACCTTAACCGGCAACGACGTTACGTTGTTGTCTATTAACACCCGCCACGCCACGTCCCTGGCGTGCTTGTACTTTCCGTAAAACATAAAAATCACCTCAACTCCATTGTACTGTATTACAAAAGAGTTAAGGTGTGGAAAATATTGGAAAAAGGAAGTCTATAATGAACGAGCAAATTTTCAATCTTTTTTGTTCAACAATCACATCCATAAACATAAAACTAATGAAAAAGGCCAATGTTATTGGAGGAATACACTCTGTTTGTGCTTTGTGGATGTTGACTCAATCCTTATTAAACAAATATTGTTTATCAGAAGCTCATGACGATTTGTTTAAAAAAATCAAACAGAAATATTTTGTTGATGGCAAAACCAAAAAAGTGTTTTTAGCAGAGCAAAGAATTTACAAGGAAATATTCTGCAACGATTTAAAACCTCGAGGAGATTGGTACATGTCAGAAGGAGCGCCCCAATATCCATTTGGTCGTTGGATGTTACTTGCACCTTTTGGCGATTTTTTACAAAGTGATGAATACATAAAAAATTATAAAAATGCTCCTATCCCACTATTAAATATGGAAGACCAGACATTGTTTATGTTAACTATGTTGTCTATTTGTGATGATTTTAACGAGTATAACCGTACATTAAAACAATTATTAAACGGTGTGCTTTTCTTCAATAATGGATTACGAAGGAACCCGTTCGAATATCAAAGCAAGCTCCCTTATGACACCGCAAGTTTGCGCGTTGGTAAATACAACGCCGAATTAGAACCCTTTAGTGAAAAGAGCATATCATCTCAAAGCAAACCAAACGTCACAGCAATAAAACCACAGAAAAACTCCATAAAAATAAAGAAAAAAACTATAAATAACAGTAATAGTTCTATTGAAAATGAAAAGGAAGGTATTATGAGTAAAGATAGTCCTATATACGGAATAGGAGTCATTCTCTTGTATATAATTAGATTTTTTGTTTCAATCCTTCCGTTTGTAATGATTAGTGGTAATTTTTTTATCAACATCATTTTAATTTCCATTAGTACTTTCTTCCCATTAACATCTATCGTATTTTGGATATGGGGGTTAGTATGCGCTATCAAAGGCACACAAGACGTAATCGCTATAATCTATTATATTTCGTTTGTTGTTATTTGGATTCCTTTTTTCATTAGTACCATTGCTTCATTTTTTAGAAAAAATAAATAAAAAAGTTCCCACGGAGCGGCCACTCCGTAGGAACAAAAACCAACACGTAACACCTCACCGAAAGAGATGGTACTTTCATACTATACCATCTTTTCCCGGAATAGTCAAGGAAGGATGGGGAAATGAATGACACGTAGAAAAGACGGCAGATGGCAGGAAAAACTGAAAATCGGCGATAAATACGTGTATATTTACGGGAAAACCAAAGCCGAAGTCATGCGAAAAATACGGGAATACGAAGAACGTACCTCAGGTGCATTACCCCTTAGCGACGCCATTGACTTATGGTTAACCGAAAAAGAAAAAAGCGTCGCTTATAAAACGTTGGAAGGGTACAATGCACCCATCAAACGAATAAAAGAAGCGTTTGGTGATCGCGCTATGGATGAAATTACACCTGCACAGATCCAATCGTTTATCCGGGGCATTGCCGCCAAAGGATACAAACGAACCACCGTACAGCGCCCTTTGGACGTGCTCAGGATGATATATGATTTTTATATCACGCAGCCGGATAGTAAAATCCAGGTGAATCCTTGCACCAGTGTCAAACTCCCCTCCGGGTTAGAACAGCAACGTAGGGATCTGATTTCCAAAGAAGACGCCGATCTGGTTCGTAACGGTGTTCATTGCACCTTTGGTTTATTCGCCTTTTTCCTGATGTATACCGGGTTACGCGAGGGAGAAGCCCTGGCGCTTACCGATGCGGATTTTGTGGGCAATGAAATTTCTGTAACCAAATCATTAAGTTGGCAACCCAATCAGCCGGTTATCAAGGAACCCAAAACCAAAAACAGTATACGAAAGGTGATTGTCCTTCCTCCGCTGGCAGAGGTATTACCAAAGTGGAAAGGATACCTCTTTTCTGCCGATGGCGGAAAGAGCCCGCTCACAAACACACAGTCCCGGCATCAATGGAAAGCATACTGCATTGAAGCCGGCTTGGCAGAAGCCGTTGAGGAAACCCGATACAACCCCCAAAACAACCGATATTATACCCGCACATCCTGGAAGTACAAAATTGTCCCCCATCAGTTGCGCCATGAATTTGCCACCATTTGTTTGGATGCCGGCTTGGAAACCATCGACGCCCAACACCTGTTGGGGCACGCTTCTGATGAGACTACCAAGAAGGTTTATATGCACATTCGGGAATCCAGACGGTTGAATACGTACGACAAATTAACCGAGTATGTCAAAACTATGTAAAAATAGATTTTGTATGTAAAATTGGTGTCAAAACGCTAAAAGCCATTGATATATATAGGTTTTTAATTCCTTGGTAAGGATGAGGTCACCAGTTCGAATCTGGTTAGCAGCTCCAAAAAATAAGACAGTCATTTGACTGTCTTTTTTTTATCCAATCCGAAGGATTGGCATGGCATCACCCGCAAGGGTGTATGGAATCAGTCGCACGGCGACTGTATGGCATCACGCGTCAGCGTGTATTATCTTCGGATTGATTCCATACCGCCTACGGCGGATTCCATCCAACACTTCGTGTTGATTCCATGCAAGGCTTCGCCTTGATTGTGGACGAAAGGATCAAATGATGAGCGTAAACTATCTTTTGAAATACTCGGAAGAACTTGCCTATTAAAGGAGGATAACCATGCGTTCGGATATTTGCAGTATTCCCGTGGCAGAGGTGTTTGAACCCAAAGAGGGGTGTCCCCTGTGCCGCATGAGAGATATGTTGGAAGAACGGGTTCTGGAATATATTATGGGAGCCGCCATGATGGAGCCCGACGTACGAATCCAGACCAACGAGCAAGGCTTTTGCTTTACCCATTATAAAAAGATGCTGGGCCGCCGCAACCGTCTTTCGGTGGCGCTGATGATGGAAAGTCACCTGGCCCATATCCAGAAGAAGGTGTTCGGCGAGGGCAAACCCTTTTTCCTGAAAGCCTCCGATTCGGGCAAAGGCAAAGCGGGCGAAAAGGTAACCGACACCTGCTTTGTGTGCAACCAGATGGAAACCGCCATGAAGGCCATGGTGCGGAACACCATGGTGCTGTATGAGAATGATCGGGAGTTTCGGGATCTGTTTGCCGCCCAGGAAGAATTCTGCCTGCCCCATTACAGTATGATCGTGGAAGCGGCAGACAAGAATTTGTCCAAAAAATATCGGGTAAAATGTAAAGAAGCCGCCACCGATATCACCCGCCGCGCCATCGACCGGCTCCATCACGACGTCAAGCATTTTTGCGATATGTACGACTATCGGAACAATACCCCCGACGCCGACTGGGGCAATTCCAAGGATTCCCTGGAGCGAACCACCGGGTTTCTTACCACCCGCGACCCGGAGCAGAAATAGCAAGGCAGAGCCGTTGCAAAAAATAATGAATGATGAATATTGACAGACTGTCAAAAACGTCACAGGAACATAGGCGCTTTATCACCAATAAAACAAATGGGAATCCAAAAAGAAAAATAAATCAAAGAAAAAATGGGGAGAATTCGACATTCTCCCCATTTTTGCGCCTATTTGTCATTTTTTCGGCACTGGAAGTACCCTCTCGTACGTCTTGCTCCGTCGCAAGTTCCGCTCGTTCCTTCATGTGCCGCAGGCATATATCATCGCTCCCAGAGCGATATCATACCAAAGGTATATCACCCGTTCCGCAGAGGAACGGATATCATTGAGGCACACAACCTTGCGAACAATATCTGCCCTACAGCTCTCTGATCAACAGCGCCGGCACGCCCAGTATCTTGCACTGCTCCAGATCCGCCCCCACAATGGTCTTGGGCTGGTATTCAGGGTTCACCGGAATCAACTTCATCCAGTCCTCCCCTGTCACGTATTCCACCTTTTTCAAAGTGGCATATTCTTCATATAACACCGCGCCGATCTCCCCGCTGCGTTCCAGCGAGGGGGTCTTTTTGATCAGCACCTTATCCCCGTCCATATATAAAGGATACATGGAATTGCCGCACACCCGCAACACAAAGAAATCCGAACGGGGACGTCCCTTTAAATACCCCACGGGAATTTCCACGTTGTCGGCGGAATAGGCGTCTTCCAGGGCAATATGGTCATACCCTGCGGCAATTTCCCCCACCACAGGAAAGATCACCACCTCGTCGGCAACGCCCGGGGCGGGCGCCCCTTCCCATCCTGCCAGTTCCCAAGGGGTCACCTGGAACAACTCCGCCAACTTCTCCAGCTTGGCAAGGGGAATGTTGGTGACAATTCCCTTTTCATATTTGTAAATGTTTTGGGGGGTGGTATCCACCGCCGCCGCCACTTCGTCCTGCGTCATTTTTCTCTTTTCCCGAAAATACTTGATTTTTTCTCCTAAATTCATGTCTGTCACCTCGGATTTTATTCTATCATATAACTTGACAATTTGCAAGAAATAAAAAAATCCTTAAAAAACAACTTGACAAGTTTGTCCGAAAATGATACAATGAAAACAACTTAATAAGTTAGAAATCACCTTTTGTCGAAGTTTGTCGAATGGAAGGCGGATTTTTTACGCCCGTTTTTAACTTCACAGGTTGTTTTTTAACCAAAAAATGAAAGGAGAAAAAATTTATGGCAGACATAAAATGGATTAAATTGGACACCAACATTATCAGTGACGACAAAGTAGAGCAACTGCTTGGACTGCCAAACGGGAAACGAATGTTGCTGACCTGGATTTTGTTATTGTGCCTGGCAGGAAAACTGAACAAAAGCGGATATTTTTTAACGGGAGATAAGCCCTACACCACCAAAATGTTCACCGCACCTTTAAAAGAAACTGAAAAATTTTTGCAAAAAACTTTCAAAATTTTTCAAGAATTTGGCATGTTAGGGCAAGAAGACGGCGCCTATTATATTGTCAACTGGGAGAAACACCAAAGTGCCGATAAGCTTGATAAAATAAGGGAAAAAGACCGATTGAAAAAACAACGGCAACGGGCAAAACGAAAAGCATTGAGCCTTGATGTCCCCGGGGACGTCCCGGGGGATGTCCCCCCACAGAATAAGAAAGAGAATGAGAAACAGAAAGAGAATGAGAATGAGAATGAGAATATTTACTATAACATACCCGACCAATGGGAACAAGTGATCTTCACCTATTGCCAAACCCTGCCGGAGGAAATCCGTCAGGAAACCGCAGGGCTGATTCAAACCTGGTTGTCCACCCTGAAAAACCGAAATAAATTGCCCATCCCCACAGCCCTTGCCATGACTTTGGAAAAATTACAACCCATGGCAAAGGAAAGCAATATGACCCTGAAGGTCTACCTGAAAGAGATGATCTGTCGGGGGTGGACGAACTTTTACCCCATCCCGGAATACCAACGCCCCAAACCCAAAAAGAATACGTCCTACGACATTGAGGAAATCACTCGCCTCATCGAATCGGAAGGAGGGGGATCCCTATGAATTGTTATGATTTCAAAACCGTGTTGTGCCCCTTTTTCAAGCGGTATAACCGCAAACGGCAAACCATCACCTGCGAAGGGGTACCCAAATCCTCCGCCGCCAATTTGATGTTCTTTGAAAACGGCACCAAAAGCGACCGCTATTTTCATAACCGCTGCTGTAAGGACTATCAGCAGTGCCCCGTGGCAAAGGCGTTGTATGAAAAATATGAAGAAACACCGTAAGTGTTGCCATGAATTGAAATCGATCATTTCATGAATTGCCAAAGGCATCCCATTGAAATTGACTGGTTGCCAAAACAAAAGGGAGGCATTACGCCTCCCCTACAAGTAAACCTGGTTTCTGCAACCGGGCAATTATGATGTGGCGCTCACGGGGTCCCCGAAAAGCGAGAGCTTTTTGGGGAAAGGAGGAGCAGTGAAGCGGGGGAACGTTTCGCCGTCAGGGGGAAACGAACAAGCGGAACTTGTGACGACGCGGCCACACCGCAATGATTCATGATTCAATATTCACCAATCATCATTCCCGGCTCCGCCCCGCCTTGCCCTACGCCTCCTGGGCTTCAATCACCGCAATGGCCAAAATGCCAAGAATGATCATAGTAATAAATACGTATTGTTTCCAGGTCAATTTTTCCTTCAGGAAAATGCGGGAAAGCACCAATGCCACCACACAAACCGAGGAAATGATAGGCGCCGCAACCGCACCGTTGCCACCACTCATGGCATACACGTATGTAAGTTGCCCGGCGGTTTCGCAAACGGCAGCCAACACCTTATCTTTTTGTTTGGGCAGTTCAAATTTCACCTTTTTCAGTTTCATAAACAGGAACAGAATGATCCCTACGAATAAGAAGGTCAATTCATAGGAAACGTTGGCAACCAACTCAATATTTTCTTCGGTTACGCCGGTTAAGGGAGTGGTTTCCATATCCAGATAAATGTCATCCATAAAGCTGCCCACGGCGTCAATGATGGCATAAAAGAAGGGCATGGCAAAGGCGGCAACCGCCAACTTTTTCCCTAACTTTCCGCTACGGTTTACCTCTTTACTCCGTTCCAGACAGGTAACCCCAATGATCCCCACCGTGATCACGCCAATGGCGATCCACATGGGAATGGAAAGGGTTTCCCCCAGGAAAATAACGCACAGCACCGTAACCATGATCCCTGCGCTGTTTTCAATGGGGTCTGCCAGGGATTCCTCAATAAAACGGATCCCGAAGTAAGAACAGGCCATGGATACAATGTAACATAAAGATACCGGCAGATATTCCACCAAATATTTCAGGGAATATCCAACGTCGGAAGTCAGCAGGGTGAAGATGGCGTGAAGCCCCATCACCGCCCCAACAATAACACAGACCTTTAAATGCCCGTACTTTTCATTTTCATGTGAACCTTTCTTGTAAAAAAGTTCTGCCAACCCCCACAACAGCGTGGTGGCAAGGGTAAAAAATAACCACATAATGAGATCCTCCTAAGATTTTTTATATAATGAATTGTTGCTGACGCAACACGAATTGCCTTTCGGCATGAATTGGCTTTGCCATGAATTGCACCTTACGGTGCATGATTCAATATTTACCATTCATGATTTCCCACAAACTCGAGCCCTTAGCACAAAACCCAAAAATATGCGTTCCTGTGCCTATCAATTCAACCAACCTACGATTAGGCAACCGGTAGACTTTCGAGAATGGTGCAGGATGGCATTTTTTCGGTGCGGTAGACGTACAAGGGTACTTCCAGCACCGAAAAAATGACAAGCATAAACATCAATCCCCCTGGATGGGGGTGATGTTTCGCAACCTACGATACTCATCAAAATTTTATTTCCCACAAACTCGAGCCCTTAGCGCAAAACCCAAAAATAAAAATATGCGTTCCTGTGCCGTTATCGTAAGTCTACCAACTTTTCGTCTACCATCTTTTGCAACGACATCAGTATCCCCAACTTGGCATGTTGCCAGGTCAATCCCCCTTGGAAATACACCGCATAGGGTTCCCGAATGGGTCCGTCGGCAGACAGTTCAATGGACGACCCTTGAACAAAAGCCCCTGCCGCCATAATAACGTCGCAGTTATACCCGGGAATGGGGTACGGAACAGGGGTAACGTAACTGTCCACAGGGGCGGCGGCTTGAATCCCGCGGCAAAAGGCGATCATCCCCTCTGCCGAGCCCAGTTCCACCGATTGAATGATATCGTGACGGCTTTCACTGCCGTTGGGCACCACGAAAAATCCCAGTTTTTCATAGACGTTGGCGGCGAAAATTGCCCCTTTCAGGGCGGATGCCACCACCGTGGGGGACAGGAACAATCCTTGATACAACGAGGTCATGACGCTTAAGGATGCCCCCACGTCCTGCCCGATGCCGGGGGCAGACAGCCGATAGCCGCAACGGTCCACACATTCCTGTGTCCCGCAAATGTACCCCCCAATGGGCGCTAACCCGCCACCGGGATTTTTGATCAGGGAGCCAACCACCATGTCGGCACCCACGTCGGAAGGCTCTTTGTCCTCCACAAATTCCCCGTAGCAGTTATCCACCATGACGATGACTTCCGGCTTCACCGATTTCACAAAGGCAATGAGTTCCCCGATCTGATCCACCGAGAAAGAGGGGCGCATCTGGTACCCCTTGCTCCGTTGAATGGTCACCACCTTGGTCTTTTCGTTGATGGCTTTTTTGATGTTTTCATAGTCAAAACTCCCGTCGGGGAGCAGATCCACCTGACGGTAAGATACCCCGTATTCCTTTAAGGAACATTGGGAAGGCCGAATCCCGATGACTTCTTCCAACGTGTCGTAGGGCTTGCCCACCGGGGAAAGCAGTTCATCCCCGGGCAGAAGATTGGCAGACAGCGCCACCGCCAGGGCGTGAGTCCCGCAGGTAATGTGAGGCCGCACCAAAGCCGCCTGGGTGTGGAAAACACTGGCGTACACTTTTTCCAAAGTGTCCCGCCCCACGTCGTCATGACCGTAGCCGGTGGTACCGGCAAAACAGGTGGCATTGACCCGATTTTCCTGCATGGCATGAATAACCTTTAATTGATTGATCTCCGCCATGGCATCAATGGCGTCAAACCGTTCTTTCAACCCGGCAAGGATCTCCTCCCCAAAGGCAAGCACCCCACCGGAAATGCCCAGTTGATGATATATTTCTGTTTTGTTCATGTTGTTTCCTTCTTTATTGATTTTTTGCTGTTTCACTGTCATTACAATCCCTCCGCCTCGTTCCTCGGCACCTCCCTTTACACAAGGGAGGCAAAAGGGTTTGTACTCCACCCTCGCCCTCTTTTCACAAGGGAGGCAAAAGGGTTTGTACTCCGCCCTCGCCCTCTTTATACAAGGGAGGCAAAAGGGTTTATACTCCGCCCTCGCCCTCTTTTCACAAGGGAGGCAAAAGGGTTTGTACTCCACCCTCGCCCTCCTTGTGCAAAGGAGGGTGGCAGCCGTCAGGCTGTCGGGAGGATTGTTTTACATAAGATGTTTTGCCAAAGGAACCAGTTTTGTATTGTGTTTGCGAATCATACAATCCCTCCGCCTCGTTCCTCGGCACCTCCCTTTACACAAGGGAGTCGAAAGGGTTTATACTCCGCCCTCGCCCTCTTTTCACAAGGGAGGCAAAAGGGTTTATATTCCACCCTCGCCCTCCTTGTGCAAAGGAGGGTGGCAGCCGTCAGGCTGACGGGAGGATTGTTTTACATAGTCATCAATATATTGACAAACCTCATAAAAATGAGTGTCCACCAGGTTGTTGGGTATCCGCAAAACCGTTAGCCCCAACTGCTGCAAAAATGCGGTTCGTTGGTTGTCTTTTTCGATCCCCTTGGCTTCATAATGCTGAGAACCGTCCAACTCTATAACCAATTTGGCCTTGGCACAATAGAAATCCGCTATGGATTCCCCCAAGGGTTTTTGCCGTAGAAATTTCACAGGATAGGTGCGGAGAAATTCATACCAAAGTTTCCGTTCCCAAGGAGTCATATTTTTCCGAAGATGTTTTGCCAAAGGAACCAGTTTTGTATTGTGTTTGCGAATCATACAATCCCTCCGCCAAACACCTTTCTGGCGGCTTCTTCGATCACGTCCGGGCGGGTGACGATGATCCCCTGATTTTCGTCCCCTAAAATCAGCAACGTATCCCCGGGGTCAATGTGGAAAATGGTTCGCGCCTCTTTGGGAATGACAATTTGCCCCTTTTCCCCCACCTTCACGGTGCCGAAAATGTGCTTGCCAACCTGCTTTCCCAATATGTGCTTTCCTTTTGGCACTTGCCTCACCTCGCTTTGGGTGGCAACAAAAGCCCCGCCTGTTCGCGACAAGAGGCTTCCCCACCCTATGGTTATACTTTTCCTACAAGTATAACTTGTATGTCAAAATTTGTCAAGAGAAGGGCGCAAAAAAACCGCTTGTGAAAGGGTATCACAAGCGGTTATTCCACG
The DNA here is from genome assembly GCA_045593325.1 of Acutalibacteraceae bacterium. Lineage (GTDB taxonomy): Bacteria > Bacillota > Clostridia > Oscillospirales > Acutalibacteraceae > UMGS1484. The sequence goes on from JAZNWL010000090.1 coordinate 10,552, forward strand.
TGTTTATTTTATGAAGCAGGAACGGGTTTGTTTTGTTCTTGGTTACGGGTACTCCACCAGGCTTCGTTGACCACGCTGGTATCGGGCAAAGCCTGAATGGCTTCGGCGAGAACGGTTACCTGCAAATGGTACCCTTCGGGTTCGGTGCCATTGCTGACGCAAGAAGTAATAAACACCGGGGTTACCCCATCTGCTGCAACAGGGGTATCATAGTAATAATACGTATCTGAATAACCCGACCAGCCACTACCGAAGGACAAGGTAAAGTCGGTTCCCGAAAGGGGACGTTGCTTATGCACCACCCCTTCATCGTTCACCCAATTTGCCACGTAAACGGCGCGAATATAGGCATCGGTGTTGCCGATATTCTTGATCCGTACGTTAGACTTGGTGGTACCGTTGAAGGTTTCCAATACTTCACAATCCACAAAGGCGCCTGCCATTTCGTAGGATAACGGACCGTCGTTGGAAGTGAGCCAGGCAGTGGTAACCCCCACGGCAATGCCGAAAATCAAAAGCAGGGAAACGAACAGAATATTCTTTTGATTCCAAAAGGATCTTAAGTGCTTCGCATCTTTCATCACAGTTCATTTCCCTCCTTTCTTTATCATGATACAGTTGTTTTATGAATAGTCATTGGGTAGGCTATGAGCGCCATCCAACCATTGGCTGGTGGTTCGTTTTTGGGTGATGGTTATGGTAAAGTTCCGTTGCCTCATTACCATGTAAATGGGGGTGGTATACTTACAACCGTCACTGCCCGCACCGTGAGAAACGCCGGTATGCCCATCGGGGGTTTTGCAACACCAGGATACCTGAGGCTGTAAGGAAACCGTGTTGGTATCGGTATCCAGGGTGTAGGCATACAGTTTTCTTGCCCCAAGCCCCCCTGTGTGCTCCCACATAATTTTGTCGGACGTTACCGAATCGATGGCGTAACGCCAGGTCCAATTCTGTTGAGTAATATAATAGGAATTAAAGGGCAGATGTTCAATGGTAACCTTTTCGCCCGGCTTTACGACAACGGTATTACTGATTCCCGCCGTAATGGGGTCTTCCCCTTTTTGAGCATAGATCAACCCGGTGCTGGGACCGATATTGGTACCGTTGTATGCTTCCGATTCGGTAGCCTCATACCCGCCGTACACGTCATAGATGAAAGAAATGTCTTCATCTTCCCATTGTTGGTCGGCATCGGTCATCTTGGTTTCAATGGTCATACTGGTTTCAGGAGTGTAAGCAATGAAATTGTCTAACATAATGTCATACTGTTCGGTGGTTTGCTTGTCACTTTCCTCAAGAACGTCATCTTCGCCTTCCATCCCGTTTACCCAGATAAACCGCATGCCTTGAATATTGGCAAGGTCAGCACCGCTATTGGTGGTGAAGTATTTCATAATATCTTCCCGGGTGAAAATAATGCGCATGGCACCGTAAGAAGAATAGGCACCGTCACTGCTATTGTTCAGGTTCACGTAACTGTTGTTGTTATTTAAAGGAAGAACCTGCACACCACCGCTTTCGCCGTTCCGAATGGCATCAAAAGTGGAACCGCTGGCAACACTGCTGTTCATAAGTTTTACACTTACGTCGAATCCTATTTCTTTGGTGGTGTCGGTAATCAAAGTAAGCTGGAAGGTAGATGCTGTACCCCCTTCGCCGGCATTGGGGATCCCCTTGTTACGATTATTACTGAGGGGACGAATATACATATCCATGGCGAAATGGGTATATTGGGACAGGTCTAAAGACGCCCCGAATTCCCGATAATAGAACGCCCCTACGTAGATGTTCTTTTCCTGGTTTTCTTTGTATTTTGAAGAACGGCATTGAATGGCAGTGGCATAATGCCCTTGGGTAACCACGTTTTCCGTGCCGCTGTAATAAGTGACACCGTCACTCCAGGCAGAAGAGCCTGACAACCAACCCATGTCATTATTCCCGGTTACCGCCCCCCGTTCCCGAGACCCTTTGGAAAAGGAAACGGTGTCATCCAGGTTCGTTTCTTCGTATCGGCGAACCTGAGCATAGGTATAATTAAAAGCACTGCTTCCGCTTCTTACCCCTTCCAGAGATTCAAAATCGTTGATCAGGAAATAATGCCCGGAAGGATACAGGTCGGTGTCCAGATCAATGGCTTTGTCGTCCGTACGGTTGTTGGTATAGGCTCGGTATACCCCGCCGGTATGGTCAGCAGTCTTTACAAACCGAAGATTATCGATTCCAATGTAACCTGAGGCGGTACTCATATTGTCATAAAAACGAATGGTAACCTGTTTCACAGGAGACCAGGAAGTAATGGTATCCAAAGGAATACGAATGGTGTGCCAGGTATCGTAAGAAAGTTTTAAAGACCCATCCGCATTGTATAATTGATCCGCAAAGCTAAAGGGAAGGGTATCTTTTTCATATTCTGCAATGCAGTCATCAGCAGAAAGATAAAGTTGAGACGCATCGTTGGTTTCATAGAAGAAATAAACGCGGGAAGCACGGGAACCGCTGGCTTTGGAGAGATTGATTCCGCTACGCAAATAAAGATCAAATTCAAAGTATTGATATTGGTCGATATCCAGTCCTTGTTTTCCGTAAAGGGAGTTGCCTGATGTGGTGTATCGAGCCAACTCTGCTGCCGCCACGGCAGAACCGGTGCCGCCGTTATTATAATGTGTAATGTCGGTATTAAAGAAATTGCGGAAGATCATCCGCACGTCGGTGGCACCTTCATCGTTTGTAACGGTGCTATGGGGAGCGAAACGAGCGTACTTGTCACTGCCGCTTCTTACCTGAAGATCGGGATAGTTATTGGAGGTGTGACGCCCGCCACCCTTGGTATGAATCACGTTGGGGGCATAATTGCTGTCAAGATCCAATCCGTCACCGGAAGCTTCAGAACCCACTTCAACTGTAAACTTCCCTCTTGGTGTAGTGATTACTCCGTCTGTCAATTCCATAGACAAGGAGTCGCAATCATTGAAAACCGAAACGTGGCGGTTTTTATAAGCAGGATCGGAAGAATCGGTAGCCACATAATTGGTGTAATCCCCGTCATTTTCGCAGTATAACGATTGATTATCGCTCCAATGCCCCTGGCTGGTGGTTATGTAATTGGTAATATTGGTGGTAACGGTATTGGCGGCCTGCACGTTTTTTACAGGGACAATAAATACCGCCATGACCATCATAACCAACGCCAATACAACACTGAGTAATCGTTTATGGAGTTTCATAGGGAATACACGCTCCTTTCGGGAGAGCAACGCGGGGCGTTGCGAAGAATAATGAATGATGAATATTGAATATTGAATCATTGTGGTGTGACCGCGTCGTCACAAGTTCCGTTTGTCCTTGATTTCTCACCATAGATTTGATTAATCTATGGTGAAATCATGATGGGGTTTTAGAATAATTGCACAAGAAATTACAACAAATTCGGTAATGTTGCACAATCGCAAGGGGGCACACTGCCACCACCCCATATACTTATAATATTTATACCATACCCCGACCTAAAAATCAAGGCAATTCACGGATTTTTTACATTTTGAACAAAGGGAGCAAGGGATTTTTAGCCCTTTCTACCATACCCTTGTGGTGATGTGAAGAAAAGGTCCACATTCAACCCCAAGATGTGGAACGTGTGGCTTCGCCAATGAATTGAAATCAAAGATTTCATGAATTGCCAAAGGCATGAATTGTCCTTCGGACATGAATTGAATTGGCAGACCAATTCATTACGGTGTGGCGTCCACACGCCACATTGAAAAATTGCCCGGGTTTATAAAACCAGGCGTTCCTATAAACCAAACCACCGTAGGTTACCCCCCTGTTAGGTAGATGCCCGAAGGGCAAGGGGGTGCGGCCTTTGCAAGAGGAGCCGTTTCGGCTCCCGAAAACAATACCGTTTCACTCAATAAAAATAACCAATTCCCGAAAGAATTGGCGAAAAAACGGTTTTTAGTTGACAAAACCCTTTGAGGGCTGTATAATAAGGGTGTAAGGTATCAACCGATAGACGGTTGACCCCAAAAAATTTGGTAGAAATAACCGCTTAGTTTGGAGACAGGGCGGTTATTTCTTTTTTATTGCAATAATGGTATATAAAACAATAATCAGGATTACTGTTATGTACTCCATTGGCAACACCCCCTTTCCGGGGGTAAGAAACACCCCCAATGGATTGGGGGATCAACCGCCTACCGCGTATGGCTAATACCTTACGAACCACAGTATACCACGATTTCAAAGGAATTGCAACATGATTGTGTAAATCAAAAGTAACCAGCTCCCAGGAGCTGGTTATTTTTTTGCCATGAAAAAGCGGGTGGGATGCCGACAGCGACACCTCATCAGTCACCTGACGGCGACAGCTTCTCCTCAAGGAGAAGCCCAGACTTTCGATAAAGGCACAGGAACGTAAGTGCTTTTCAAAACTTAAAATCTCTTCATCCAACACAACCAAATAAAATTACAGTAAAAATCGGGGGGGATATTGAATTCCCCCGATTTTTGCACCTATTTGCCCTTTTTTCGGTACTGGGAGTACCCTCGTACGCCCGCCGTACCGAAAGAAAAGGGCATCCTGCACCATTCTCGAAAGCCTGCCGGTTTCGACAATTTCACCATAGATTAATCAAATCTATGGTATATTTCCCGCCGAATCCCCCCGAAATCCGTCGGATTTGGTTGTGGAAAAAACGGACAGTCCAAAACGCCTGTCCCTACATGGTTTGTGAAACCGGGCAATTATAATGTGAAACCATGGACTTGCCTCCCTTGTCTAAAGGGAGGGGGACCGACGCGAAGCGTTGGTGGAGGGATTCCCACACCACAATTATTCATTATTCAATATTCATCATTCATTACTCTTCGCAGCGCCCCGCGTTGCTCTCCCGAAAGGAGTTGTTTCCCTATGAAACTGCAAAAGCGGATTTTCAGTTTGTTCCTGGCTGTTGTGATTTTCACCACGGCGATGATTACTATGCCCAAAATTCAGGAAACCGAGGCGTATAGCACAGCAAACACCAACGACGCCTGGAATGATTCTTATCATTCTTTGGTTGATGGCAAAGGAGATTCTACCACACCGGGGTATACCAGTCCCTACGCTTATGAATTGAGACATGGTGACAATATCAACGAATATAAATATCCCGACCAATTTGCCGTTACCTCATTTAATGACTGTGAAAATAAAACCGATATAAATGGTAAAGAATTGTTTTCTGAACCCAATACCGGAATGACCCTTTCGGTAGGAACTTCCTATAATGATAGAGCAACAGGTGGTGGTGGGACAAAAGGGTTAAAGGTCGCCTTCTCGTCATCCTTCAAAAAAGATCCAAAAAACAACAAGACGAAAATCATGAATCATACCGGAATCAATTTATCTGACTACTCCTATATCCGCTTCCGTTTTTGGCGTGTTAATGTTGAATTTGATACCTCTGGCACCTATTACATGTGGGTAAAAGCATTTAATCATACAGGGGATACTAGCGGAGATACCGGTCTGCTGTTTCAGAAAGAGTTTACAACCACGTTTAAGGATAAGGAAAATGCTACTTGTACCATAGATGTTCGCAACCAAACCGGTACACTATATGCATTGGAAATTCATGTGATGCGTGTAAAACGAACCACGGAAGACACAACAACGGATTGTGCAATTTGGTATGACAACTTCCGCCTGATCAAAAACACCACCCATACTGAATATTTTTCTTATACGCCAACACCAGTTATTTCATATTTCAATGATTGCACAGATGTGAATACTGTCAAAAAAATTACGAACGATTCTTATCCCAGCAACTACAAATGGCAGAAAACATCGACATCAAATGCAACCTATACAGATGGTTGCTTAGCCCTCTGGCCGAGCAGCAGTGCCGCTTATACTGAGCAGCAGTGGTATAATATAGGATTCCAAAACAGCACGGGAATCAATCCGTCGAACTTCACGTTCTTTCGAGTATTTATCTATTTAGGAGACAATATCAAGGACATCAGCCAAATTGGATTCTATTTTTCCGACAACGTTGAGTATAATGTTGGCGACTCTACGATCGTGCCCAATCCATTCAAGCCAATCACCCTTTCTAATTTCAAGCCCACCAATGACGGTTGGTACGCAGTTACCATACGATGTGACGATATTAATATGACTGTCAAATGTATTGCCATTCGGCTTGGGTTTGTAACCATAACTAAATCTACAAATGATGCCGATAAAGATGAGGAAGCAATTCACATTGATGCTCTTTCATTCATACGATATAACTATACCGCTAACCAAACTTATTCCTACTTACCCGGACATTATAAAGTTTTAGAAGGGTT
>JAZNWL010000091.1:0-8942 GCA_045593325.1 Acutalibacteraceae bacterium
CGCTTATGATTTGATTCCCATTACTTATACTCTTTCCAATGCTTCCGGTGCTACAACGCCTTTGTATGTGGAAGCCACCACTTTTGAAGACAAAAACGGTTCTTACTATGACCTTTGTTTACCCGGAAACGTAAAATTAGATTTTGAATATCAACGGTACGTTGCTGCAGAAGACAATGCTGCTAATCGACCTTTCCTTTCCTCTACCTTTACAAAAGATAAACAAGGCACCCAATATCCTCAATATACCCCTGAAGACCTGGTAGCCTCCGATACCGTACCCTTTGGAAAACCTTTGTGGTTTAAATTTAAAATCACCAATACCGGCAACACCATTTTAGATGGTGACGGCAATGGGACCTTCTGTTTCATGCCTACTCTTTACAATGCCACTTCCGGAAAAACCACTGAATATACCAACCGTCACTATCGCTTAACCGAAGATCTGTATCCCGGGGAATCCACCGAGTTATACATGTATTTCGGAAGCAGTAGCGGTATGTCCTTATACGTAGGAGAATACACCATCAATATTAACTGTCTGGTTCGTAACGAACAATCCTCTCCCGACTGGGGTACCAAAATTTGGGATGGTTATTCTTACGGAACCGCTACCAAATCTATCAGCGTATCCAAGACCCCCACAGTTACTACCAACTCCAAAGCAAAATACACAGTAAACCGTGCCAACCCCACCCGCAACACCTGGCTTCACACTTATGAGGAATTTACCACCTCCTTTGACAGCTGGTTAAAGCCTGCATCGGTCAGCAGTTCCCAAACCAACACCCTGGCCTGTCAACCCGCAGCCTGGAGTGATCGCGTAGTCATTAAATTCATGCGTGGGAACGACATTAACATGGTTTCCGCTACTATTCCCTTGAAGGTTGACAGCAGTTCCATTCAAATCAAATTGAACAAAACTGCCGATAACTTCATTACCACCAACGAAGGCACCAAATACCCTGCCACCGCCAGCCAAAGTATGTGCGATATGCGGGTAAACACCTCTTTAAGTCCTTATGCCTTGGAAGATCAGATAAACGAATTGTTGGATATGAAAGAGTGTGGCATTAACCTGGTTGCCACCACCGAAGCCTTTAATATTGAAACCATTAACAAACCCACTGCCAACATTTCCAATAATACCGACTCCATTTACTTCGTTTCGGATGCCCTTCGTAAATTGGGTATGCGTATGGAAGGGTATACCGGTTATCCTTATTTGGATCAAACGACCTTGAGCGCTGCCTATTGGTATGCTCATGACCGCACCGTTACGGGAAATCTTCCCACAGGATATGGTGATGAAAAAATGGCCATCGCCAATGGGTTGAGAGGTCTTTACCAATTTATGCGCTGGGGTGATAACTACTATATCAACTCCAAAAACAAGGTGGTTATCAATACCGAAGATACCCGGGGTTGGATGCGAATCGACTTTAACGCTCGTCACACTTCCGACAGTGAATCCATTGCCGCTTTCCAAACCTGGCTGACTCAAAAATACGGTACCATTGCAAAACTGAATCAAGCCTGGGGTTCCAACTACGCCAATTTCGCTGCCATCGACCCCACCGCCGGTACCACCAAAGACCATGGTTGGGACAGTCACGTTACCTCTTCCGCCGCTTTGCCTGAATGGTCTGCAAGTGTCAACGATTGGGATATTTTCCGCACCCTGCAACGGACCGAAAACTATACCACTGTACTGGACACCATGAAAAATTACGGTGCCAGCCATACCAGCCTGAAAGCCGCAAGTGTGGATGCTGTTATGAGTATTCGTACTGAAGGAGGCAACATCACCGCTTCGGTTCCTTATAACACTACAAACTCTCACTTCCGTCACGTTTATTACAGTGGTCGTCGGTGCGCTTTGATTCCCGAAATTCTTGCTGAATCCGAAATCGTTTCCATGCATTCCGACTACGTAACCCTGCCTTACAGTGTCAGCGAATTAGAAAGCTTGATTTCTTCTTCCACTTCCCTGGGGATTACTTCTATGCCGTTGTTGCAAGCCAACCGTATGCGAGATATTGCCATCAACTCCAAATACGGTGACAACTATGCCAAACACTACAATTTAACCGGCAACAATACCAAAGGCGCTTACATCAGCACCCAAACCTCTGTTTTCGAATCCTTTAAAGCCATCTACGAAAACGGCGGGATCCCCGGCATTTTGTGGGAAGACTACCTTTGCGATGGGTACGTTACCGAAACTCAACAAAAAGAAATGAAGTTCTATGCTGCAAAAATTGCCGAAATGATGAAAACCGATGACGCCAAAACCTGGGCAACCACCAACGTTCCTGACGTGAAATCGGTATATGCCACTTCCAACGGCGCCTATAGCTACAACGAAAATTACGTTCAAACCAAAATTAACAAAGTTGCTGCTCAGCGTGCAAACTAATACTATATCCAAACCAAGGAGGTACCTTTATGAGAAAAATCCTTAGTTTACTTCTAACCGTTGTTTTAGTGTTTGGTGTGATCACCATTCACCCTGCAACCCTTTCTCTTGCCCAAGGCGAATGTTGGGGCGACGGGGACGGCAATGGAAAGGTTAACGCTTCCGACGCTTTGATGGTACTGAAGGTTGCCGTTAACAAATTAACCGTGGAAGATGATGTCTACACCCTGTTAGATGTGGACGGCAGCGGCGCATTAAATGCCGGCGATGCCCTTTTGATTTTGCGGTTTGCCGTTCAAAAAATTGATCGATTCCCTATTGACCAAGGAACGGTATTGGTGGAAGACGATTCCCAATGGCTTACCATGGAAATGGATCAGATTGTTGATACCATCGACGGAGAAACCCCTTCCTCGTCGGTAACCGATGCATACAAAACCCATGCCGATGGCGGAATGATTTACAATCCTCTTTCCAGAGAAATGGACAATGCCGATAAAACCAAATATAACGCCTCTCCTAAAACCAAAGGGTCTTTGAAACTAAAAGACGGTTCGGTATTATCCTATTCCTTGCCCACCGACGTTACCGCTTATGACATGATTCCCATTGAATACACCTTAAAAAAAGGTTCAAAAACAGAGTATCCTTTGTATGTGGAAGCCACCACTTTTGAAGATCAAGACGGCTCTTTTTACGACCTTTGCTTACCCAACCAAGTTTCGGTCAATGTGGAATACCAAGGATACGTTGCCGCCACCGGCAATGGAAGCAACCGCGCCTATCTCTCCCCCTATGGTGACAATGACGTGGAAGGAAAACAATATCCTCAATATGATGCCGACGATCTGGTGAAATCCGATACCGTAGAACAAGCCGACTATTTGTGGTTCAAATTCAAAGTTACCAACAACGGCAACACCATTCTGGACAGTGACGGGAACGGAACTTTCTGCTTTGCACCCTCGTTAAACCAACTGGACATTGAAAAGTCCTATAAATTTGAAAATCTTTATCTTCGCATCACCGAAGATCTGTATCCCGGCGAATCCACCTACGTTTACGTCTATTTCCAATATCCCAGCGGGCCCAATAGGCTGCCCCAAGGGGATTATGAAATCAAGCTGACATCCATTGTTCGGAACGAAGAATCCAGTTCTGCCTGGGGCACAAAGATCTGGGGCGGTTATACCTATGGCTGTGCCACCCAAAAAATCACCATCGGCACTGCGAAAGGTACCTCCATTGAAAATAAAACAGAAAATCAAACCTACCGTACAGGTACCAGAAACACCTGGCTTCACACCTACGAAGAATTTACCACTTCCTTCGATTCCTGGTTGAAACCTTACGCCATGAATTCCACCGAAAAGGCAACCCTTTATGTTCAACCTGCCGCCTGGAGTGACCGTGTGGTTATTAAATTCATGCAAGGCGATGACGATAACATGGTTTCGGCAACCATTCCCTTGAATGTGGAAAGCGACTCTTTGAAAATCAAGTTGAATCCCACCGCCGATAACTACATCGTCACCGACCAGGGCACCAAATATCCCGCCATGGCAAGTCAGTCTATGTGCGACATGCGGGTCAACATTGCTTCCGACCCCGATGCCGCTGCCAAACAGTTGGATGAACTGCTGGATATGAAAGAATGTGGGGTAAATCTGGTAACCACCACCGAAGCTTTTAATGCCGAAACGGTTTACAAACATAGCAAAACCCCCTCCGATATGAGAGACTCTAACTGGTTCATGAGCGATATGGTTCGCAAACTGGGCATGAGATTAGAGGGTTACACCAGTTATCCTTACGGTTCCGACACCGCCGCCAACGTTGCCTATTGGTTCAGTAAAGATACCATATTCCGCAGCATTACTGACAAAACCTGCGGTAACCCCGTTATTGCAAAAGCAGAAGCCCTTCGTGGTCTTTCTCAATTTGTCCGTTGGGGTAACAATTTCTATATCAACAGCGATAACAAAGTGGTATTCAACACAGAAGATACCCGTGGCTGGATGCGGATCGATATTGAAAACCGCAAGTTGTTAGGTGCTACCAGCCTTGCCAATTTCCAAAACTGGGTAAAAGAAAAATACGGCACCATTGAAGCCGTAAACGAAGCATGGGATTTAAATTACAGTTCCTTTGAAGAAATCGATCCTGAATTGTATTCACAAGAAGATCACGGCGGTTTCAGTTTAACCATGGGCAGTTCCGATTTCGGCGAATGGACCGTTGCCACCAACGATCTGGATATTTTCCGAACCTTGGAACGTACCGAAAACTATGCCACCATGATCGATACCTTCAAGAACTACGGTACCGAAGCAAATAATGCCTCTATCCCCTCTGTGGATGCCACCATCGGTATTCGTACTGAAGGCGGTAACGTAACCGGTGTGGTTCCTTACGACACCACTAATTCTCACTTCCGTCACACCTATTACAGCCAACGCCGTTGTGCTTTGATTCCTCAGATTCTGGCAAAATCCGGCACCGTTTCCATGCATTCCGACTACGTCACCCTGCCCTATAGCGTCAGCGAATGGGAAACCCTGGTTGCTTCTTCCACTTCTTTGGGAATTACCAGCATGCCCTTACTCCAAAGCAACCGCATGAGAGATATTGCCATTAACAACACCCATGCTTCCAAAATGTACGATTTGGAATATAATTTGGAAGGCTCCAACCTTTGCGGGGTATACATCAACACCCAAACCTCTATTTTCCAGGTTTTCAAAGCCATTTATGAAAATGGCGGTATTCCCGGCGTTTTGTGGGAAGATTACCTTTGCGACGGTTTTGTCACCGAAACCCAGCAAAAAGAAATGAAATTCTATTCCTCCAAAATTGCCGAAATGATGCAAACCGAAGAAGCCAAAGCCTGGGCTACCACCAACGTGCAGGACGTTACTTCCGTTTATTCCAAAGCTGTTTCTCAATATACCTTTAATGAAGCATTTTTGGATAGCGAATTGGAACGCGCCATGAAAAACAGATAATTGATTCCAAAACGGGGTTTTTCTTTGGAAAAATCCCGTTTTTCCTTGTAAAAATCATTTGACATCACCTTTTCTTTGTGCTATCATATTTCTGTTAGAAAAGCGTTGATGGAGCCAGTATGCTACCTGCAAACATCTTAGCGAGCCGACGATGGTGGAAGGTCGGTATTAGTAGCGGTATGCAGAATATCCCTCCGGAGCTGCCCTCCAAACTTTGCCTCAGGCAAACAGTAGACAGGGCCGTTATGTTCCCCGTTATCGGAACAACGCATGGCAGTGCGGGTGGTATAACAAAGGTTACCCTTTGTCCCTATAGCCGGGGCAAAGGGTTTTATTTTGCAATTATTTTGAAATACGGAGGTATGGCAGTATGTACAAAAAAGTACCAACCGATTTACGGTTTGTAGAACGGGAAAAAGCCATCGAAGCATTTTGGAAAGAAAATAAAATTTTTGAAAAGAGTATTGACAGCCGTCAAAAAGGGGAACCTTACGTGTTCTATGACGGTCCTCCCACCGCCAACGGGAAACCTCACATTGGTCACGTGTTGACCCGTGTTATCAAGGATATGATTCCCCGTTACCGCACCATGAAAGGATACATGGTTCCCCGGAAAGCCGGTTGGGATACCCACGGTTTGCCCGTTGAACTGGAAGTGGAAAAACTTTTAGGGTTAGACGGCAAAGAACAAATTGAAGAATACGGATTGGATCCCTTTATCACCAAATGTAAAGAATCGGTTTGGAAATACAAAGGCATGTGGGAAGATTTTTCTTCCACCGTTGGTTTCTGGGCTGATATGGACGACCCTTACGTTACTTACGACAATAACTTTATTGAATCCGAATGGTGGGCATTAAAACAAATCTTTGATAAAGGTCTTCTTTACAAAGGTTTTAAAATCGTTCCCTACTGCCCCCGTTGCGGAACTCCCCTCTCCTCCCATGAAGTTGCCCAAGGGTATAAAACAGTAAAAGAACGTTCGGCTATCGTTCGCTTTAAAGTTGTGGGGGAAGATGCCTATTTCCTGGCATGGACAACCACTCCCTGGACTTTACCTTCCAACGTGGCTTTGTGCGTTCACCCCGAAGAAACCTACTGCAAAGTGAAAGCCGCTGACGGTTACACCTACTATATGGCAAAAGCCTTGTTGGATACCGTTTTGGGCTCTTTGGTAACCGAAGATGCTCCTGCCTACGAAATTTTAGAAACCTTTGTGGGGAAAGATTTGGAATACAAGGAATACGAACCCTTATTCCAATGCACCAAAGATGTGGTTGCCAAATTACCTCAAAAAGGTCATTACATCACCTGTGACGAATACGTTACCATGACCGATGGTACTGGTATGGTTCACATTGCCCCCGCCTTCGGGGAAGACGATGCCAACGTTGGCAGAAAATATGATTTGCCTTTCGTCCAATTTGTAGATGCCGCTGGGAATATGTCCAAAGACACTCCCTATGCCGGTTTGTTTGTAAAAGATGCCGACAAACCCATTCTGGTGGATTTGGAAAAAGAAGGCAAACTCTTTGCCGCTCCTAAATTTGAACATGATTATCCCCACTGCTGGCGCTGTGACACTCCCTTGATTTACTACGCCAGAGATTCCTGGTTCATTAAAATGACCGACGTTCGGGAAAATCTGATTCGCAATAACAACACCATCAACTGGATTCCCGAAAGCATTGGGAAAGGCCGTTTTGGCGACTGGTTGGAAAACGTACAAGACTGGGGTCTTTCCCGTAACCGTTACTGGGGTACGCCTTTAAACATCTGGGAATGTGAATGCGGTCACCGTCATGCCATCGGCAGTATTGAAGAACTGAAATCCATGTCCAAAAACTGCCCCGACGACATTGAACTGCACCGTCCTTACATTGATGCCGTAACCATCACCTGCCCCCATTGTGGCAAGGAAATGGTTCGTGTTCCCGAAGTAATTGACTGTTGGTTCGACTCCGGCTCAATGCCCTTCGCCCAACATCACTACCCCTTTGAAAACAAGGAATTGTTCGAAGCCCAATTCCCTGCCGACTTCATTTCTGAAGCGGTTGACCAAACCCGTGGCTGGTTCTATTCTCTCCTTGCCATTTCCACCCTGATTTTCGACAAGGCTCCTTACAAAAACGTTATTGTTCTGGGTCACGTACAGGACGAAAACGGGCAAAAAATGTCCAAATCCAAGGGCAATGCCGTTGACCCCTTTGATGCCTTGGAAACCTACGGTGCCGATGCCATTCGTTGGTATTTCTACATCAACTCCGCACCCTGGCTCCCCAACCGTTTCCACGGCAAAGCCGTTACCGAAGGACAACGGAAATTCATGGGTACCTTGTGGAATACCTATGCCTTCTTTGTTCTGTATGCCAATATTGACAAGTTTGACCCCACACAGTACACCCTGGATTACAGCAAACTTTCTGTTATGGACAAATGGTTGCTGTCCCGTCTGAATACTGTAGTTTCGGAAACCGACAAATACCTGGAGAACTACTGCATTCCCGAAGCCGCCCGCACCTTGCAGGATTTCGTGGACGAAATGAGTAACTGGTACGTTCGTCGCTGCCGTGAACGGTATTGGGTACAAGGTATGACCGAAGATAAAGTAAATGCCTATATGACCCTTTACACCGCTTTGGTCACTCTTTCCAAAGCCGCAGCACCCCTTATTCCCTTTATGACCGAAGAAATTTATCAAAACCTGGTTTGCACCGTAGATAAATCTGCTCCCGAAAGCATTCATTTGTGTGATTATCCCGTTGCCGATGAAACCATGATCGATAAAGATCTGGAAGCCAGCATGGAAGAAGTTCTCAAAATCGTTGTATTGGGTCGTGCCGCTCGGAACGGTTCCAACATGAAAAACCGTCAACCCCTTGCCAATATGGTGGTAAAAGCCGACAAAGAATTGGATGAATTCTTTGTGGATATCATTCGGGAAGAACTGAACCTGAAAGCCGTTTCCTTTACCGCAGACGTTTCCTCTTTGGTTTCCTACACCTTTAAACCCCAACTGAAAACCCTGGGGCCCAAATACGGGAAACAACTGGGAGAAATCCGCAACAAACTTTCTGAAATTGACAGCTCCGCAAAGGCAGAATTAGATGCTAACGGTATGCTGAAACTGGCTCTGGCTGACGGGGAAATCACCCTGCTCCCGGAAGATTTGCTCATTGAATCCCAACAAAAAGAGGGCATCTTCACTTTGACCGACAACGGCATTACCGTTGCTTTGGACACGGTGCTTACCGACGAATTGGTGGAAGAAGGCTTTGTTCGGGAAATCATCAGCAAAATTCAAACCATGCGGAAAGAAGCAGGATTTGAAGTGATGGACCACATCGTTGTTGGTGTGGACGGCAACCAAAAAATTGCCGATATCCTGAACAATAACCAAGAAACCGTATGTTCTGACGTTTTGGCAAATGCTATTGGCGCACTTGACGCTAACGGCTACACCAAAGAATGGAATATCAACGGCGAAAAAGTGACGTTAGGTGTTGAAAAATAGGAGA
>JAZNWL010000092.1:0-51664 GCA_045593325.1 Acutalibacteraceae bacterium
CGTCTCTACAAACTGCAGAGAACCTTGAAAATCTTAATTATTTTGCAGATTCTTCAACTGCAACAGCGCAAGCAACGGTGGCGCCTACCATGGGGTTGTTACCCATACCGATAAGGCCCATCATTTCTACGTGAGCAGGAACGGAAGAAGAACCGGCGAATTGAGCATCACCGTGCATACGACCCATAGAGTCGGTAAGACCGTAAGAAGCGGGACCTGCAGCCATGTTATCGGGATGCAGAGTACGGCCGGTACCGCCACCGGAAGCAACAGAGAAGTATTTTTTGCCGTTTTCCAAAGCCCACTTTTTGTAAGTGCCGGCTACCAAATGTTGGAAACGGGTGGGGTTGGTGGAGTTCCCGGTGATGGAAACGTCAACACCTTCTTCTTGCATGATGGCAACGCCTTCCAGAACGTCGTTAGCACCGTAGCAACGAACTTTGGATTTGTCACCGTTAGAGAAAGCTTTTTCTTGCATCACCTGCAGATCACCGCTGAAGAAATCATAATCAGTTTTTACATAGGTAAAGCCGTTGATACGGGAAATGATATAAGCGGCATCTTTACCCAAACCATTCAGGATAACACGAAGGGGTTCTTTACGAACTTTGTTGGCGGTACGGGCAATCCCGATGGCGCCTTCAGCAGCAGCAAAGGATTCGTGACCTGCCAGGAAGCAGAAGCATTTGGTTTCTTCTTTCAGGAGCATTTCTGCCAAGTTACCGTGACCGCGACCAACAGAACGTTGTTCGGCTACAGAACCGGGAATGCAGAATGCTTGCAAACCGATACCAATGGCAGCGGCGGCATCAGCGGCAACAGTGATACCTTTTTTTAATGCGATGGCAACACCCAAGGTGTAGGCCCAAACAGCATTTTCAAAAGCGATGGGTTGAACGCCGCGAACGATAGCGTCAACATCAATACCTTTAGAAAGGCAAAGGTCACGAGCAGCTTCCAAGCTTTCCAAGCCGTATTCGGCAAGGCAAGCTTCGATTTTAGCCATTCTTCTTTCTTTACCTTCGAATTGTACGTTATTAGCCATGTTGAACCTCCTCCTTACTCTTCACGGGGATCGATGTACTTAGCGGCATCGTCGAAACGGCCGTAAGTACCGGTGTTTTTAGCGAGAGCGTCAGCGGGTTCAGCACCGTGACGGATGTCTTCCAACATTTTGCCCAAACGGATGAATTGATAGCCGATTACTTCGTTGTTTTCGTCCAAAGCCATTTTGGTGATATAGCCTTCAGCCATTTCCATGTAACGAACACCTTTTACTTTGGTGGAGAACATGGTACCAACTTGGGAACGAAGACCTTTGCCCAAGTCTTCCAAACCGGCGCCAACAGGCAGACCGTCTTCAGAGAAAGCAGATTGAGTACGACCGTATGCTAACTGTTTGAAGATTTCACGCATAGCTACGTTGATAGCATCACAAACAAGGTCGGTGTTAAGGCATTCCAACAAGGTTTTGCCGGGCAGGATTTCTGCAGCCATAGCAGCAGAGTGAGTCATACCGGAGCAACCTAAGGTTTCAACCAAAGCTTCTTCTACAATACCTTCTTTTACGTTCAAAGTCAGTTTGCAGCAGCCTTGTTGAGGGGCACACCAGCCAATACCGTGGGACAAGCCGCTGATATCGCTGATTTGATAAGATTTGACCCATTTACCTTCTTCGGGAATGGGTGCAGGTCCGTGGTGAGGTCCTTTAGCCACAGGACACATTTTTTCCACTTCGTGGGTGTAATTCATATTCCTTTGACTCCTTTCGGAAATTTTAAATATATTTGTTAAGAAACGGTAATGATTTTAGCCGATTCTATGACAACATCTTTAACAGGTTTATCGCTATCGTTGGTCTCAACCTTGGCAATGGTATCAACAACGTCCATCCCTGCATATACTTGACCAAAGACAGTGTGACCGCCTTTTTCCCGCCAAGCACCATCCAAATGAATATTCCCGCCTTGCTGTTCATATAATTTCCAGACTTCTTCGGGAACCATATCACTGATAGGACTAATTCCACCATTGGCTTCTATAAAAGAATCCAAAGTGGGATAATACGCAGTAAAGGAAGAACCGTATTGTTGCACGTTTTGGTTATAGTAATATTCCATTTGTTGCTTTTTAGCAGTAGAATCGTGTGCCGAGCGTGAGAAAGCTGAAGCAGGAGCTTGGTTAATAAAGAACTGACTGCCATTGGTGTTCACACCGCTGTTTGCCATGGCAAGAGAATAGCGAATATTCAACAATTCGCTGCAAAATTCATCTCCAAAATCATTTCCCCAAATGCTTTCACCGCCGCTACCGGTGCCGGTGGGGTCGCCCCCTTGAATCATAAAATTATCAATAACGCGGTGAAAAATTAAGCCATCATAATAACCCTTTTCAATCAAACCAATGAAGTTTTGTACTGCTTTAGGAGCGATTTCAGGGAACAAACGAATATAGATATCACCATAATTGGTAGATAAAACCGCTACTTCTTCCCCTTTGGCAGGTTCCTCTAACTGAAAACCAACTTTGTTTTCGGTGTGCAGAACTTGATGCTGAGAAGAGGTAGAACTGCTTACCGAAGCAGTATCCGAAGAACCACTTTGAGAAGCAGTTTCAGTGGTTTCCTCGCCGCAAGCAACAAAAGTAAAGCACAAAATCAAAGCAAGAAATAAACTTAAAATTTTATATTGTTTCATATTGAAATTCCTTTCATTGTAAAACTTCGCAACCGCTTGACGCAGGAGTTGTAACAATACAATCGGCATAACAAGAAACCAGCTTGTCCGCCGCCTGCTGAGCCAAAGAAAAAGATTCGAAAATACCGAAGACCGTTGGTCCGCTTCCTGTTAAGCAAGCACCCAAAGCACCTTGTGCCATAAGGGATGAGACCGCCTGTTCTATGGCAATATCATCATACAAGGGTTGAAAGGCATTTTCAAGAGAATTGGCAATCATTTTTATATCTTTTCTCTCAATCCAATCAATTATACCACATTTTTCCTGCGGTGGCAATCCCTTAATTTCATCATATTTGCGATACATTTCCCCGGTGGAGCCTTTTTTGCAGGGTTTTAACAGCACAATACCGCAATCGGGCAAATCAGACAAGGGCTGTAACACTTCTCCAATTCCCGTGGCAAGTTGAGTCCCACCCAGCAAACAAAAAGGTACGTCTGCCCCTAAAGACAATGCCATTTGGCACAATTCTTCTGTATTGAAGGGATGATGGAACCAATGATTCAAGCCAAACAGAACCGCCGCTCCATCGGCGCTTCCTCCCCCCATGCCACCGGCAACGGGGATTCTTTTCTCAATATGAATATGAAGCCCTTGGGACGACTTGACTTTGGACAAAAACAGATCAGCGGCTTTATGGGCAAGATTCCCTTCACCGCACAGTCCATCCAAAGAACAGGTTACCAAAACGCCTGATTCATCCCTTGGGGTTATGGTAAGTTCATCCGCAAGACCAACCGACTGCATAACGGTGTGTAACGTATGATATCCGTCATCACGACAGCCGGTAATATATAACGTTAAATTCAATTTACCATGGGCGGCAATTCTCAAAGACATAGGTTCTCCTTAAACAATGGGAATTTGAATGGGTTCCCTGTGGTCATAAATGGTAACACTGTCAAACCCGGCGGCTTGAAGCAGCTGCAAACCGTCCTCCACGTTGGCACCGACGTCAACAGCATAATGACAGTCAGACCCGATGGTTACGTACTGACCGCCCAACTTTTTAAAAAGTTTAAACATTTCCAAATCAGGAGTAGGTTTTCCGTATTCGGTACGATATCCTTGGGTATTCAGTTCCAGAGCTTTGCCATCAGACGCCAGACGGGACAAAATGGCATGAATCTCATCCATATAATCCTCTAAATTCACAGGAATCCGTTCCCGCCCTTCGATATATCGTAACGGATAGGTTAAATGACCCAAGGTGTCAAACTGACCCCAGCAAACCATTTCGTAAATTTCATCAAAATACTGTTTCATTAAACCGGGAACGTTGGCAGTATGATAATCCACCTTCCAAAAATCCTGATTGCCTTTCACCAAATGCAAACTGCCAATAACAAAATCCCAGGGATTGCTATTTAAAACATCCATAGCGGCTTCCAAATTGTGCAAAGGCTGACCCAGTTCTACCCCCGCCATCAAAGCCAACTGACCCCGAAAGGCACTTTCCGCTTTCATGGCTTCAAAGTAACTGTTGCGGATGGCAAGGTTAAAACTATCTTTCCAATAGCGGTGACATTCAGCATGGTCGGTAACAGCAAAAGCCCGAAGCCCTTTATCCACCGCTTTTTCGCCAATCACCATAAGGGAATCGTGAGCATCGTCAGAATTATCGGTATGTACGTGAAAATCCACCAGATTTTTAAAAGCCATATGCCTCATCCATTCCATAATCGTATTTCTACCATATAATACCACAAAAAAAGGGATTTTAAAACAATTTTTTATAAAATAATGGTTCAAATTTTCAAAAAGTGTGTTATAATGGGCAAAGTATGCTAAAGATAGAATGGAGGATAATAATATGAAAGCCGTTATTTCGGTAATTGGTGCTGACAAAGTCGGGATTCTCAATAAGGTTTCCGGCATTTGCTTTCAAAACAACTGTAACATCGTGGACGTAACCCAAAAGGTGTTGCAAGAGTATTTTACCATGGTTATGATCGTGGAAATTGATAACTGTACCGTTTCTTTTGCGGAGTTGTCCGACCAACTGGATGCTTTGGGGAAAGAAATGGACCTTTCCATTCGTACCATGCACGAAGATATTTTTAATTCCATGCATCGTATTTAAGGAGGCTTTTTTGTGAACTACTCCTACAATGACATTTTAGAAACCATTCAAATGATTCAGCAGGAACACCTGGATATCCGTACGGTTACCATGGGGATCTCCCTGCTTTCCTGTATTGACAGTGATATTGACAAAGCCTGTGAAAAGGTTTACCAAAAAATTACTGCCTACGCTGAAAATCTGGTTTCTGTTTGTAACGATATTCAAAAAGAACTGGGAATTCCCATTATCAATAAACGAATTTCGGTTACCCCCATTGCCATGTTGGCCGCCGCATGTCCCGGTGCAGAGGTAAAAAAATTCGCCCATACCCTGCAACGTTGCGCTGATACTTTGGGGGTGGACTTTATCGGTGGGTATTCCGCTCTGGTTCATAAGGGTTTTTCCGCTGGGGATTATGCTTTGATTGAAAGCATTCCCGAAGCCCTGGCAGAAACCACCAACGTTTGTTCTTCGGTCAATATTGGTAGTACCAAAGCGGGTATCAATATGGATGCCGTTGAAAAAATGGGTAAAGCCATAAAGCGTTGCGCCCAACTTACCGCTGACAACAACTGCATTGGCGCGGCAAAACTGGTGGTGTTCTGCAACGCACCCGAAGACAACCCCTTTATGGCAGGGGCTTTCCACGGCGTTGGTGAAGCGGACTGTGTTATCAACGTTGGGGTCTCCGGCCCCGGTGTTGTAGTTGCCGCCCTGAAAAAATGCGGGAAAGATTGTTCTATTGACACTTTGGCGGAAACCATTAAACGAACTGCTTTTAAAATAACCAGAATGGGGCAGTTGGTTGCCCGTGAAGCCTCCCGTCGGCTTTGTGTTCCCTTTGGCATTGTTGACCTTTCCCTGGCTCCCACTCCCGCTGTTGGGGACTCTGTAGCCCATATTTTAGAAGAAATGGGCTTGGAAACCTGCGGTGCCTGTGGTACTACAGCCTGTCTTGCCATGCTCAATGACGCTGTAAAAAAAGGCGGTGTTATGGCATCTTCCCACGTTGGTGGTTTGTCCGGCGCATTTATCCCCGTTTCTGAAGATGCAGGTATGATTGCCGCCGCCCGTTCCGGCTGTTTAAAAATTGAAAAATTAGAGGCCATGACCGCTGTTTGCTCAGTAGGCCTTGATATGGTGGTTATTCCCGGAGATACCACTCCTGAAGTTATTTCCGGTATCATTGCCGACGAAGCCGCTATTGGTATGGTAAACTCCAAAACCACCGCTGTTCGTTTGATTCCTGCCATAGGCAAAGAAATCGGAGAAGAATTGGATTTCGGCGGTCTTTTAGGAAGTGGTCCCATCATGCCGGTGAACAACGCTTCCCCTGCTGTGTTTATCCATCGCGGAGGCCGCATTCCCGCCCCCATGCACAGCCTTAAGAACTAATAAATTGTGAGGTAAGAAGTATGAAATTAGGTATTGTAGGGTTGCCCAACGTTGGGAAATCCACCCTTTTTAACGCCATCACCAATGCGGGGGCACAATCTGCCAACTTCCCTTTTTGTACCATTGAACCCAACGTTGGCGTTGTTGCCGTTCCCGATGAACGGTTAAATAAATTGGCTGAAATTCATCAACCTGAAAAAATCACGCCTGCCACCGTTGAATTCGTTGACATTGCAGGGCTGGTAAAAGGTGCTTCCAAAGGGGAAGGGTTGGGCAACAAATTTCTTTCCCATATTCGTGAAGTGGATGCCATTGTTCACGTGGTTCGTTGTTTTGTGAATGACGATATTATTCACGTTGATGGCAACATTAACCCTGCCAGAGATATTGAAACCATCAACTTTGAACTGATTTTCTCAGACATGGAAGTTTTGGAACGGCGTATTGACCGAACAGCCAAAGCCATGAAGGGCGACAAATCGTTGTCCTCTCAGGTAGACTTGTTAAAAGCCCTATATGCCCATTTGGAAAGTGGAAAATCTGCCCGTTCTTTTGAATGCAGTGAAGATGACAAACCTTTGATTGATGAAATCGGTTTGCTTTCAGCAAAGCCTGTTATTTATGCCTGTAACGTTGGGGAAGACGATTTAACCCAAGGGGTAGATAATAACGAAGGTTACCAAAAAGTGCAACAAATTGCCGCAGAAGAAGGCTCCGGTGTTCTTCCTATTTGCGCAGAAATTGAAGCGGAAATCGCCCAGATGGACAAGGAAGAACAAGCCATGTTTCTGGAAGAATTGGGTCTTCCCTGCTCCGGGCTTGACCGCTTGATTCAAGCCTGCTACACCTTGTTGGGGTTAATTTCCTACCTTACCGCAGGAAAACCTGAAGTTCGTGCCTGGACCATTGTAAAAGGTACCAAAGCCCCAGGTGCCGCCGGGAAAATTCACAGTGACTTTGAAAAAGGATTTATCCGTGCTGAAGTGATTGGTTTTGACGAATTTATGGAATGCGGTACCATGGCCGCCGCTAAAGAAAAGGGCTTGGTTCGTTCCGAAGGCAAAGAATACGTTATGAAAGATGGCGATATTGTTCTATTCCGTTTTAACGTTTAATCCATTATTCCAATACATAAAATCCCGTTGAAAGGTCATTCCTTCCAACGGGATTCTTTTATTATGTTTATTCGCCAAGCCCGAATTTCGTTGCATTGATTTGTGTATACAGTTCCAGCAATTCCCTACGGGATGACACACCCAGTTTTCCATAAATATTTTTATTATGAAATTTCAAGGTATTTTCTTTAATATTCAATGATACCATAATTTCCTTGGTAGTTAATCGGGAAACATATCCGTCAAAAATCGCCTTTTCAGTTTTTGTTAATTCTTTATACCCAGTAATAAAACATTCAAAACGTTCCTTGTCCATTATGGAAACTACCAAAGGTGTGGATTGAATAACCTTATCTTGTTTTGGATCAAAATCAGCAACAATTTCTTTTACTTTAACAAGTTCCTTTAGTTTTTGGTGCTCTTTCATAACAAAATGCAGTCCCAGCAAGAACAGTTCGCTGATAATATAGGAAACCGAAAGGAATTCTAAGTTGATATTCACCAACTGCTCCAAAAACCAAACAGCTAAATTAACAAAAACTGCTATGGCAATAAACACAGAATGGATAGTGGAATCGGTGGTCTTCTTAATAAACGCCCGAACAATGATTCCGATCATGGCGGAAAAATATCCTATCAAATAGAACAAGTATAAGCTGTGCCAAGGCCCATAAACTTTTTTCAGCACAGAAATGCCATCCATTATTTCCAAGTATACTTCCTTATAATAAATGTCAGAATACCCCGGACTGCCGGCGATCAGAAATACAAGAACGCTGAGACACACCAAAGCTACAGGAAACCAATGTTTATATTTTATCTTAGTTACATCGAGGATGATCATCAGCATTGCCAATGGTAAAAACACGGACCCTAAGTAGGTAAATCGGTTTGCCCACAATGCACCTTGCAAACTATGGGATGTACTCAGAGCAAAATACCCTAGATTAACAACCAGTACAGATACAAACATTAACAAAAACCATTTGTCCCACATTCTGATTAAACAACTATAGGCTATCAACGTCAATAAAGACATTAATGCACACACCGCATACACCATAGACAAACTGATATTCTTTTGCCCAACAACACCACACCCGGCAAAGAAAAAAGCAAAAAACCAGGGCAATGCAAACAATAAAATTTTTTTCATATAACCTCTCCTTATCCCGCTAATGTTTTTTCATCAACAGACGTCCTCATTTTTTGTAAAAAAGGTATCCCACACTTTTCGTGTGGTGACATTACGCAATACATAATATAAAATAATACTGCGAGGTTGAAAGAGGGTATAAATCTCGCCCTTCACACACTAATTGCGGATTAAGGGGTTCCCTGTTACAGAAAACTCTGTAATGAACTTTGTTGACGCGCCAACGAAACACAAAGTTCCCCCGCTTTTCATTATACTATATTGACCCCACAAGGGTCAAGGAGGAGATTTTATGAAAAAGAAAATTATAGGAATGATTTTGGTGTTTGCTTTTATGCTTAGTATGGTAAGCATGACAGCTACCGCAAATGCACAAACCGAAATCACTGAAGTTTCCATCAGCGGCTTGGATTTCCCTGTTGTTGGTCAAACATTAGACGCCGATTACAACATTCCTTCATCCGGAATCTATTACCAAAAAGACATCAATAAACCTGAAGTTGTTTGGTACATTTATGACAATAACACCGAAAAATTTGTACAAGTCGATGCTGATGCAAACGTTCAATACGGTGAACTGTATAAAGCCGAACTATATTTAAACCGCATCAATTCCGATTACATATTTGACCAACAAAAAAACGATGTTACCGTAAATGCGACTACAAGCATGGAAGGTAAAATTGTTAGCGCAAAATCCGTTGTTGAAAAAGCAGATACCCTTCGTGTTGAGGTGACTTTTATCGGTAACATGGTTTATGATGCCGCAAACAACTGGGTTGGCTTGAACGTTAATCGAGATGTTCCCTACTGGCCTGTTGCCGGTGAAACCCCTTGGACAGACGGTGTTATTACCAACGCCAACACCAATGAAAATCCCAATCAAAAAGATTTCACCATTGCTACCGAATGGTTTAAAAAAGAAGATAAAAATAAAGCTCTTGCTGATGATTACCAATTTGAAGCTGGAAAAGAATATATTCTTCGCGTAACCTTAAATGCCGACCGATCCGCTATTTTCGGTACTGAGTCCTTAGAACCTCCCGTATTTATTACCAACGACAATGTGATAGGCGAAACTGTCTCCGCTACTGCAGAAAAAATGGTGATTGAATTTTCATTCACGGTGTTCGGTGGTGTCTTCGCCGCTTCTATTGAAGGGATTAAACCTCCTGTTGCCGGTGAAAGTGTTCAAAAAGACGGATTCACCATTTCTGCTCTCGGTGCTACCGTTGCATTAGCCGGTTGGGAATACAACAATGGTTCCGATGAACTATTCCATGAATTCACCGGTAATGTCTTTGAAAATGACGTAACCTACCGTTTGAAATTAAAAATTGCACCTAAAGATGGTTTTTCGTTAAATTTACAAAAAGACGACATTGATTTGAATTGCGGTATTATTGCTGATTTCAGCAGAAACCAAGAAGAAGGGTATCTTATTATTGGTATTGATTTCAAAACCGATAAAGAAGTTATTGATACCATTGCTGCTTATATCACCATTCCTCAAGATGCTCAATTTCCCAGTTACAACGCAACTGTTCCTGTAAATGCCGGTTATATTGTTGGTTTCAAAACCAATGATTACACTGTAAACGGTGTATATTGGCACAGTGTTACCCATGAAGAACCTATGGCCCCCAACATTACTCCTTTTGAAAAAGGAAAAGAATATAGTGTAACCATTCAAATTATACCCACTGATGTTTCTTTCCCCGAAAAGGTTGAAGATATCTTTGCCACCATCAATGGTCAAAAGGCCGAATGTATTTATGATGAAAATGGTATTTTGAACATTTCCTATACTTACGTTGCCATTGAAGCAATTACAAATACCTTGGGTGATGTTAACAACGACGGAAAAATTAACGCCAAAGACGCTTTAGTGGTTTTAAAAATCGCTGTCAATAAATACACCCCTGACAACAGTGAACTATTCGCCGCAGATGTTAATAAAGATAATAGCATCAACGCCAAAGACGCATTGGAGATTTTAAAGTATGCAGTGAATAAGCCATCCTGTCTTGGTTAAATAAAAACATAATTACAACCCCGTTGGTCAAAACCAACGGGGTTCCGTTTATAATATGATACAAATCAAACCACTACAACCTTCATTGATCACCCGTTGAATGGTTTCCTGAATTTTCCCTCTGGCATCCGCCGGCATTCTGGCAAGTTTGGTATGCAACCCTTCATTCACCAAATCATGAAGTGATTTTCCGAAAATATTAGAATCCCAAATTTGAGTTGGATCATCTTCAAAACCGGAAAGTAAATATCGAATTAAATCCTCCGATTGTTTTTCCGAACCTACGACAGGGGTAACTTCCGTTTGAATATTGGCCTTCATCATGTGGATAGATGGGGCTTGTGCTTTCAAACGCACCCCGTATTGTCCGCCCTGTTTCATAATTTCGGGTTCTTCCAAGGTCATTTCTTCTTTTTCAGGCATAACAATGCCATATCCAACCCGTTCAACCTCTTCCAAAGCATGTTTTACCTTGTCATACTTTCGTTTTACATCGGCAAGTTCTAAAAGACACCCTAACAATCCGTCTTCCCCACAAATTTCCAATCCTGTTTCTTCGGTTAATATCCGATAGAACAAATCCTGACATAAGCCCACCTGAACCTTTGCTTTACCGTTACCCAACTCCACTGTTTTCACCTGTGCAAACTGTACGTTTTCATTGGTTTCCAGTTGTTTTGCCAAAGGTTCAACCTGGCGGATATGTTGCATATCCCCTACCGCTTGCAAAACGGTTGTATACAAATTTTTCTTTAACCAATGGTCGCTGTGGATCCCTGTAACCCATGTGGGTAAATCCAAATAAATTTCGCCAATGGGGAATTCGTACAAAATTTTTGATAAAATCTCTTTGATTTGTTCTTCATCCAATTCCAAACAGTTTACCGGTAACACAGGTACATTGTACTTTTCACACAATCGGGAAGCGGTATATCTGGCATCATCCGACGTAGGTTCCACGCAATTAAGCAAAACTACAAAAGGCTTGTTAATTTCCTGCAGTTCGTGAATAACCCGTTCTTCCGCTTCTTCGTATTCTTCCCTTGGAATATCACTGATACTTCCGTCGGTAGTTACAACAATACCAATGGTGGAATGCTCGGTAATCACCTTTTGCGTGCCGATTTCAGCCGCCATATTAAAGGGAATTTCTTCCTCGAACCAAGGCGTTTTCACCATGCGGGGTTTGTCTTCTTCAATATACCCGAGGGCGCTGGGAACAATATATCCAACGCAGTCCACCATACGAACAGAGAATTCCCCGCCACCATCCAAATGCACCTTTACTGCTTCTTCGGGAATAAATTTAGGCTCGGTGGTCATAATGGTTCTGCCTGCCGCAGATTGGGGCAATTCATCCATCGCCCGTTCCCTTTGGTATTCTCCTTCAATATTGGGAATCACCATGGTATCCATAAACCGCTTGATCATGGTGGATTTCCCTGACCGCACAGGCCCCACAATACCGATATATATATTCCCATCGGTTCGTTTGGCAATATCATGATAAATCGTTGTATCTGTCATACTACCCGTCCTCTTTTCCTTTTTCTTATAATTATTCCTATGAATAAGCTTTAGGAAATATGACAAAAAAAGATGCCAACAGCATTTCTCTGTTGGCATCTGATATATTAGTCTTCTATTGCGGCTTTTTGGGAAATAATAGCGGCAATTTCTGCGGGTTCAAATTTAGCTTGACGATCATAAGTATACAATCCGTTTTGTTCAATTTCCACGTCGGTTAACTGGGTATAGCAAAAACCGAAGAACATAGGATTGTTAAGTTGTGCTTCTGCCAATCCACGGAAACGTTCCATAAACTCTTCTTTGGTTTTGGGACCTTCCCCGTATCCCCAACCTTTTTCATCGTTAGACCAACGAATACCTCCGTATTCACTAATAAACACAGGTTGACCATCATAGGTTTGCATGTTTTTCCAGTGCTCAGGTTGGTCAAATATGCCTTCTTTTGCAAAAGGTTCATATCTTGCTCTCAATGTTTCAGGATTTTGGTCGTAATCATGTAAATCGAAGATATCGGTTTCCACATGAACGTAGCCACTGGTATCAATACAAGGACGGGTAGTATCCAAAGCTTTGGTCGTCCTGTAAAGATTTTGAATTGTTTCGCGACGTTGTCCTTGATTCGTTTCGTTAAAGGGACACCAACCGATAATGGAGGGATGGTTAAAATCCCGTTCAATGGTTTCCAACCATTCCGAAAGGAAAGGATTTAAAATTCCGGGATTTCCATAGTTAAGCCCCCAACAGGGATATTCACCCCAAACCATATAACCATGTTTATCACAGTAATACAGGAAACGTTCCTCAAAGATTTTTTGATGCAAACGAGCACCGTTAAAGCCCATGGCAATGGAACGGAGAATATCGTCTTCCAAATCTTTATCAGTAGGGGCGGTATAAATGCCATCGGGATAATATCCTTGATCCAAAATCAAACGTTGAAACACCGATTTTTCATTAAGAAGGAACTTCATACCGCTCATTCGGCAACTACGAAGGCCAAAGTAACTGATAACTTTATCTTCACCAAAGGTAAAGGTTACGTCGTACAGCCTACCCGCACCAACTTCCCACAAATGAGATTCTGCTAAATCAACCGTAAACATCAAATGACCGTCGGCATTTTTGCGAAGGTAATTCGCCATAGGCTTCCCTTCGTAGGTTACATTCATTTCAAAATCTTCATTTCCTATCAAATCAACCAAAACGGTAACTTTTCCCTCAATGGGATCGGTATAGAATTTAAAGGATTTTACATAGCTTTTAGGGGTATATTCCAACCAAACAGTTTGCCAAATCCCGGTGGAACGGGTATATAAACAAGCATAACCGAGGTAACGGGTAGATTGTTTACCGGTGGGAATGGTGTCATTCCGAGTGTCATCCATCGCATAAACGGTTAAAACGTTTTCTCCTTCTTTCACAAAGGAAGTAATATCAAAGGAGAAAGAAATGTAACCGCCTTTATGAGTACCAACTTTTTCACCGTTAATAAACAGGGTTGTTTCATAATCAACAGCGCCAAAATGAAGAACAATGCGACCTTCTAATTGTTCTTTGGTAACGTTGATTTTTCTTTGGTACCAAACAGCAGGCATGAAATCAATGTATTCCAAGCCGGAAAGTTTACTTTCAGGGCAAAAAGGAACTAAAATTTCTTTGCTGTAAACAGCATCGGGTTTGGCAAGACCACGGGCTTCCCCACTTTTTACAGCGTCAATTTCAAAAGCCCAGATTCCGTTTAAGTTTTGCCAATTTTCACGGTAAAACTGCGGTTTGGGATGTTCACATCTTGGAATATTCATAGCAATCACCTCTTGCATTTTTTACCATTATACCTACTAATAAATAATTTATCAAGCGTTTTTTATTGAAAATCATAAGAAGTTGTGATATGATAACAAAATGAGAGACATTGTTCCCCGAAGGAGTTATATTTTATGGAAATCTTTGACTTTCACGCACACATTTATCCGGAAAAAATTGCTGCAGCAGCAGTGGAAAATGTGGGGAAATTCTACCTTGTGGATATGGCAAGTGACGGCACTGCCGAAACATTGATTGATTTAGGTCAACAAGCAGGAATTGATAAATTTGTTGTTCATTCGGTGGCAACCGTTCCCAAACACGTTCCCGTAATCAACCAATTCATTGCTAATAAAGTACAAGAATATCCTGAATTTTACGGATTTGGTACCATTCATCCTGATATGGAAAACAAAGAAGATGTGATTCAGTCCATGCTGGATTTGGGGTTAAAAGGAGTTAAAATCCATCCCGAAACCCAAGGGTTTAACGTGGATGACCCCAAACTGTACGAAATCTGCGATATGTTTCGGGGCAAACTCCCCTTGCTGATTCATTGTGGAGATTATCGTTACGACAACTCTCACCCTTATCGCTTGGTTCATCTCCTTCGAAACTTCCCCGACTTAACGGTAATTGCCGCTCATTTTGGCGGATGGTCCATCCCCGACATGGCCGTGGAGTATTTGGAAAACGAATCCTGCTACATGGATTGTTCCAGCTCCATGTTCACCCTGGGGCCCCGTCGTATGAAAGAATTGATTCGTATATACGGAGCTGAACGTATTTTATTTGGCAGTGATTATCCCATGTGGAACCCCAAATTTGAACTGAACCGATTTATGGGACTTGGGTTAACCGAAAAAGAAAATCAATTGATTTTGCAAGATAATGCTAAACACATTTTAGGATTATAAAACACACCCGTCTTAACGATTGTTAGGACGGGTGTTTTGCATCAATTATAAAATTGGCAACTGCGCATAATATTATGATAATAACTACTTTTTTGGGTTTTTATTTATGTTTTACTTTCTTTACGAAATAAATTATTATTTTAATAACGCCTACAATGATAACCGTAAAAAAGAAAAAACTGCCAAAAAACAGCAAATACCAAGGGTCCGTTGTCAACGGTTCAATAGATAAACACCAAAAAACACCGTAAACTACGCATGGCGCGATAACGGTTAATAACCAATAGACCTTTGAATCGATACACAATGTATTTAATAATGGCTTTTCATACACCAAAAGGATTAAAACGTATACACAACAAGGAAGCAAGATCAGAAAATTGATGTTGTGTACACCCATCCTGCCAAACGTAAAAATTCCCAAAAAGAATATGATATGATAGAGTAAAATATTAGCTAAAAACAATACAAATCCGTTTCTCACTTTTTTTGACGTATTTATCATTCTCTTTTACCTCCTATTAAAACCGTTCTACCCGGATAGGATAACGCCTCTTCTTTGCCTGTTTTTTTCATTGTTTTTCCTCCTTTCTTTAGTATAACATAACAAGCTAAAAAATAATAGTTACAGTTTTGTAACCTTAGTTACAAATTATAACCTTTCATGTAAAAGACCTATCAATCTTTAGTAAAAAAATTGATAGGTCTTTATGATATTATGGTTTGAAAATTGCCAATCCTGTTTGATATTGCCAATCATCCAAAGCGGTCATTTTTTCTTTTACAATTCGGTATTCTTCTTCGGTACTGTATTGTGCATAACGAAAATACGGAATCCCGTTTTCAACCACAATATAAGAAGCACCTTTTTCGGTAACATCTCCTCCCAAATTATATCCAACCGAACCGGGATTTAACACAAAAGTATCTTGTTTTAATTGCACCATCATACAATGGTGGGTATCCCCCAACAACAAACACCGCTTTCCATGAGAATGACCCACCTTTTTCTCCCAATAACCTTCGAAAGAGGAAATAGCATGGTATTTTTCCAAATGATGAATCAGAGCATTTCCATCCGCCTCATCATAAATATGAGTCATAAAATACGTAATGCCATCCACTTCCAAAGTGATTTCCAAGGGGAGACTATTGAGGTATTCCAAATCGTCATCGGTAAGTAAGGATAAATTGTGTTGACAAAAAGTTGAGGAACAAAATGGGTCACTTAACCGATCCGTTCCATTTTGCGCTTGCGCTAACAAGCCAATGTCGTGATTCCCTGCAACCGCAATTACATTGTGATTTTTCATCCAATCTATTACTTCATGAGGATACAAACCGTAGTCCACCATATCGCCTGCAAACAGTACCATATCCCAAGTTTTTTCTTGAATTTCAATCGCTTGTAATCCTTTAATATTACTGTGAACATCCGATAAAACCAAAATTTTCACTTTAAACCCACCTTATTTTAAGGTAATCACCGTAACCCCATCTTCCCCTTCCCCATATTTTCCGGGGCGGAAAGACGATACACTACGATGGCTCCGCAAATACCCACGAATAGCAGAACGCAGAACACCTGTACCTTTTCCATGAATAATGGTAACGGTTTCCACGCCACTGAGAAGTGCCTGATCAATGAAGCGGTCAACTTCAGTAATTCCTTCATCCGAAGCAAAACCTCGCAAATCCAATTCTGTGGAAACTTTACGAAGTCCACGGGATTCCACACCCACCTTGCGTTTTTCGGTTTTTGGTTTGGTGGCAGGTGCCTCTTGCAACCGCAAATTATCCAAAGGTACCCTGGTTTTGATGATACCTGCTTGGATATAAACCATATTGGAAGCATCAGGAAGGGACAATACTGTTCCTTGTTTATCAATATCAGCAATGACCACTGTATCCCCAATTTTCAAAGGTCGAGGGAGCACGTAATGATTGGCAACACCTTCGGTGACTGGGTCGGCGGTGTTTTCCAAACGATTCATACCACCTGACATTTGTGCCTTAGCACGGCGTAACATTTCTGCCGCCTGTCCGGACGATGCTTGTTTTTTCAGATCTTCCAAAGCATTCAAAAGCTCTCTTGCTTCTACTCGGGTCTTTTCCAATATATTGCGGGCTTGTTCACGGGCTTGTTCTAAAATCTTATCCCGTTCTTTTTCCAATGCCTCTTTTTCCTGTTTTGCCTTTTCGGTTAATTGTCTGGTCTGAGACTGCAAACGGCTGATTTCCAATCGTTCTTGCTCTAAATCGGTGTGAGATTGTTCCAATTTTTCCACCACTTGCTCAAACTGACGGTCTTCAGCAGAAACCAATTCTTTGGAACGTGCAATAACCCTTTCATCCATGCCTAAACGCTGTAAAATGGCAAAGGCATTGGAACGGCCGGGCATCCCAATCAGCAACCGATAGGTGGGGCGCAAAGTTGCCACGTCAAATTCGCAACAGGCATTTTCAACCCCGTTGGTTTGCAAAGCATAAGCTTTTAATTCTGCATAATGGGTGGTGGCGGCAATTCTCGCCCCTTTTGCCCGCAGGGTTTCTAAAATAGCAGTTGCCAATGCCGCCCCCTCAATGGGGTCGGTGCCGGAACCCAATTCGTCAGCCAATACCAGACTTTTATGATCGGTTTGCTTTAAAATATCTATCATATTGGTCATGTGGGCAGAAAAGGTAGAAAGAGATTGTTCAATGCTTTGCTCATCCCCGATATCCGCAAAAACGTGGTGGAACACCGAAAGTTGACTGTTATCTCCTGCGGGAATCATAAGACCGCACATTCCCATGAGAGTGAGCAGTCCCAAAGTTTTCAAAGAAACGGTTTTCCCGCCGGTATTAGGCCCGGTGATAACCAAGGTATCAAATTCATTTCCCAGGCGAATGTCGGTAGAGACCACTTTATTAGGATCCAACAAAGGATGACGGGCTTTTTTCAGGTCAATTTCGCCCTTATCATTCAAAACAGGCTCAGAAGCCTTCATATCAAATGCCAATTTGGCTTTGGCAAAAATCAAATCCAATTCACAACAAGCGGTGAATCCCAGGGCGATTCCTCCGGCAAAGCCTCCCGCCTCCTGGGACAAAGCAGCCAAAATCCGTTCGATTTCTTCCCGTTCTTTGGCTTCCAGCACTTTGATTTCATTATTGGCTTCCACAACAGCGGTGGGTTCCACAAACAAGGTTGACCCCGAACCCGAAGTGTCGTGAACCAACCCTGCAATCTCACTGCGATGTTCTGCTTTTACAGGGACTACAAAACGACCACCACGAATGGTGACAATGGGTTCCTGCAAATATTTTTGAAAGGTTTTAGAGCGAATTAAGTGATCCAGTTGCTCCCGTACCTTCCCGGAAGCACCCCGGATTTTACGACGAATATCCGCCAAAGCCGGGGAGGCTTTATCGCTCATTTCTTCCTCGCTGATAATAGAAGTGAAGATCTTATTTTCCAAATAGGTATTGGGTTGTAATACCTCAAAGAAAGAACAAAGTGCCGTAGAAGTTGCCGCATGATTTTCCTGCCATTGTTTTAAAGAACGGATCACCCGCAAGGTTTCTGCCACCCGCAACAATTCTCCCATGGAAAGGGTTCCGCCTGCCCCTGCACGGGTTAAGCACCCGTTTACATTGGTTAGCCCGCCAAAGGAAGGCGCGCCGTATCGAGCGGTCAAAGTGTACGCTTCCACCGTTTGATTCATTTGTTTCACGGCGGTTTCCAAATGGGTGGCAGGGGTTAACTGCAACGCCATTTCAGCGGTATCGGGACAATGACACAAAAGGGATAACCGCTCTAATACTTTAGGCAATTCCAAAACACGAATATGTTTTTGAGAAATGGTATGTTCCATAGTGTTCCTTTCTATTTGGTTCGTATGCTATGATAAAAATCCAACGTTTTAAATTTACGTTCTAACTGGGCAATTACAAATGCTTCGCTGACTTGAGATAAGTTGACAATTCCTTCCTCCGACAAGGAAAAAGAAAAGAGTTTGTCAACGGTAGAGTGGGAAATATGGTGAATGGCGCGAACCACTCCCACGGATACCCCCAAAGAACCGGGGGTGCGATGTTGTTGACAAAAGACACTTCCCTGCAAAGGGTCAAAATATATGGGGAACGAGTCGTCCTCACACCGATTGCACCCATCAACCTGGGGCATATATCCTGCCAAGGTCAGCAGAGCAATTTCTACCACTGCTTTTAATTGTAAAAGGGGAAACTTATCCTGTTCTAAAAACTTTAAACTGTTAAGCATTAAACGAAGATAAATGCCGGCATCATCTTCCTCAGGAACAACTGCCCCACATAATTCACAAAAATATTGGGCTAACGACAATTTTTCCAAATCGTTACGCAACCCGAAGAATACTTCCACACATTCTGCCTCGGTAATGCGGTATGTATCCTTTCCTTTGGAAAAGACAAAATTCCCATAGGAAAGTAAAGCCGTCGCCGCTTGTTTTTTTCCTTTAATGCTTCGTCCCCCGGGAACAAAAGCCCGTATCAAGCCACCATCACGGGTTAAGACCGTTACCAAACGGTCGCTCTCCCCCACATGATGTTCCCGAATGATCAATCCGTTGGTGGATAGTTTCATCCGAATATCCCTCCCCTACGACACTTTGTCGATAGGTTAAATAATCCGATACCGACCCACTGGTGACAAACTGTTGCCAAAGGTCGGTTTTTTGCTGTTCATTCATAAAACTGCCCCCCAAATATCTTTTTACTATTTTGAGGAGCAGTTCATGAAATATCAATGTTAAATTTTAGGAATCCAAGCCAAAAGAATGAATTAACCCTTGGCGGTTTCTCCAATCTTCTTTTACCTTTACCCAGCATTGCAAATTGACTTTGCAGCCAAAAAATTGTTCCAGATCCTGACGGGCGTAACTGGCTGCCCGTTTCAGCATACTGCCGCCTTTTCCAATAATAATGCCCTTGTGAGACTCTTTTTCACAGAAAATAGTGGCTTCCATGTCAATCATATCCCCCTCTTCACGAGTGTGGAACCGCTCAATCACCACGGCGATTCCATGGGGGATCTCTTTGTCCAACAGCCGTAACAGTTTTTCCCGAATCATTTCTGCCGCCAAAAGCCGTTCCGGTTGGTCAGTTAGGGTATCTTCATCAAACATATGCATCCCATCAGCGGCAAAGGGAACAATTTCTTTTTTGATGGTTTCCACACCGTCCCCCGTTACCGCAGAGGTGGGAATCACCGCCGCAAAATCAAAACGGGAAGAATATTCGGTAATCTGATGAATCAATTCCTTTTTGTCTTTCAACAAATCAATTTTATTCAATACCAGAATAGCAGGTAATTTCCGTTGCTTGAATTTTAAAATCAATTCTTCTTCAATAGGAGAAATTTCCTTGGTGCAATCGGCAACCAGAATACAAAGTTCTACGTCATCCATACCGCTGCCAACGGCTTTGATCATATTTTCGCCCAACGTGGTTTTGGGTTTATGAAAACCGGGCGTATCAATAAAAACATATTGATAAGCCCCTTCGGTCAACACCCCCATGACACGGGTTCGTGTGGTTTGAGGCTTGTCCGAAACAATTACAATTTTTTGACCCAAAAGATTATTCATTAAAGAAGATTTTCCTGCATTTGCCCTGCCGACTATGGCAACAAATGCTGTTTTTTGCTGTTCATTCATATTTATTGCTCTGTCCTATTCCAAAGTATAATTTGAAGTGCGAGGCAATCCTAACTGTTTCATAACCTCTTCTTCTTTTTCCCGCATATGTACCGACTCAATTCCGCCGGCAACATGATCATATCCTAAAAGGTGCAACATGGAATGAGCGGTGAGATAGGCAATTTCCCGTTGGAAAGAGTGACCGAATTCCTCCGCCTGACGTACTACCCGAGGAATGTTCAACACAATATCCCCCAGCATCTTAGCACCGTTTTCCGGGTTAATATCATATTCCCCGTTTTCCCCCAAGGGGAAGGAAAGCACATCAGTGGCGCGGTCAACCCCGCGATGTTCTTTATTTAACACGTGAATTTGATCTTCATCCACAAAGGTAACCGAAATTTCAGCAGAATCCAAAAAGTTTTCCATAATCAAAACGGCATTGCAACAACGACGCAACAACAGACGGATTCCGGTGGGGATTTTCACTTCTTTTTGATTGTTTTTAATGATTACTTTTACTTTTTCCATCCTCGTTATCTCCTTGCAGATTTATCTCGTTCTTTTTTTAAAGCATAACGGTCATACGCTTTAATGATTGATTGTACCAACTTATGTCGAACCACGTCTTTCTCGTCCAGGCGAATAATGGCAATGTCGTCCACATTCTTTAACACATTGGTGGCTTCCAAAAGCCCGGATTTCTTGCCATCCCCCAGGTCTACCTGGGTAATATCCCCGGTAACCACCACTTTGGAACGGAATCCAAGACGGGTTAAAAACATCTTCATTTGCTCAGGGGTTGTATTCTGGGCTTCATCCAGAATAATAAAACTATCATCCAAGGTTCTGCCCCGCATATATGCCAGAGGGGCAACTTCAATATTTCCCCGTTCCTGATACTTCAGGAAGGTTTCCGCCCCTAACATATCAAACAAGGCATCATACAACGGACGCAAATACGGGTCAACCTTTTGTTGCAGATCCCCGGGTAAAAAGCCCAGTTTTTCCCCTGCTTCCACGGCAGGTCGGGTTAAAATGATACGGTTTACGTCTTTTGCACGAAAGGCTTTCACCGCCTGAGCAACTGCAAGATAGGTTTTCCCTGTCCCTGCGGGGCCAACCGCCAAAACTACGGTATTGTCTTCAATGGCACGAATATAATTTTGTTGCCCTAAGGTTTTGGGCTTTACAGGACGCCCTTTGGAAGTAATACAAATACAATCAGGGTCCACCAAACGATCCAGTTTGTCTTCTTCCCCTGCCTGAACCATGGAAATGATATAACCAACATTCTGGTCATTCAGGGTTTCCCCATTGCCCAACAAATTGAGGAGCCCGGACACAGCACGGGAGGCTGCCATCACGTCTTCAGGTTCGCCGGATATTTTCATTTCGCCGTTTCGCAAGGTAATGCCCACGCGAAAGGCTTGTTCTAACTGATGCATATTTTGATCTAGATGACCAAACAAACTTACTGCCTGATCGATTCTGTCAATATTGATCCGTTGTTCGTACATGCATTTACCTCGTTGGAATCCTAAAAATTTCGAGTATATTATAACACTTTTTGTTAGAAAATCAACAATTTTTCGTGAAAAATTATATTTTCTATACAAAAAATTTCACTTTTCACCAGTACGCTGTCCTCATGCAAAACATACTCATATTCCACATTTTGAATTTCTGCTTCACCAAGGTTTTCTTTTATATATTCCTCAATTTTTTCTTTTCCCTGATTTTGTGCTTCCTCTTGGGTTAAAGTGATCTCGGTTTCGACGGTGTGATAAAATACTCCTTTTTTAAATCCCAAAGGTAAGGTTACCCCTTTGATCGTAAGCATATCCTCTAAAGTTTCTTTTTCATAGGGTGGCTTCACACTGCCTAAATACAAGGGAATTTCCAAACCAAAACAGTATAAGACCCGTCTGATGCTTTGTTCTCCATTAGGCAAGTACACCTGTTGGTTGAACGGAATGGAGATTTCTTTTTTATGTACAGTTTCTGCCAAAACCTTCCCCGAGGCCTGTTTCAACACAGTACATCCGTCGCTGTATTCCACTGCTCCGCTAATAAGCATATCTCCTTTCACCACAGCATCCCCTGTTTTCACCATTGCTTTTCCCGTATACACCTGAATGTCAACCACTCTGCCATC
Source organism: Acutalibacteraceae bacterium (assembly GCA_045593325.1). GTDB lineage: Bacteria > Bacillota > Clostridia > Oscillospirales > Acutalibacteraceae > UMGS1484. The sequence continues at coordinate 22,571 of JAZNWL010000092.1, forward strand.
ACGGGACGCCAGTATATTACACGGTTGCTCGTTATTATTGATTTGTGGTTTTTGGGTAGTTTCACTGATGTCCACACTTAACACCGAGCCTTGAGGATTAAAGGACATCCAGGAAATTTCGGGATTTTGGGATAATATGCCCTGTCGAAGGGTTGCCCAGTCAGCACCTTTGGCGTTAATTCCCTCCCGAATTCCCGCCTGTTCAAGAATACTCTTAATTTCTTGTGGTTGCACCTGCTGGTTCCCTTGAATTTCAATCAACCAGATCCGCCCACTTAAAAACTGCAAAAGAAAACAAAACAAACATACGCCCGCCACCAAACCCCACCGTTTCCACAAAGGACGCATCATAAACCATAAACCATGTTTTTTGCATATATGCAGTTTAACGTGGGTTTTTCCGGCAAGAGACCGAAGACTTTTCCAATCGGATAGACGCACCTTCATACTGATTCCGTTAGATGTCACTTCAAACCCCCAGACATCCTTTTTTTGAACGGCACATAAGTTCATAAACCGTTCCACCGACCGACCTGTCACTTCTACTGTCAGATACCCAAATAGCCAACCTAATAAACGGAGCAGCATGGTATTCCCCCTTAAAGAAACTCGATTTGTATAATAAACCCTTCTATTTGCACATAATTCCGCTCCAATACAGGAATGGACAAATTCCTACCCAACACCTTTACTTGCCCGCTCCCCACGTTCAGCCGTATTTCTTCCTGTTCATATTGCAAAATCCCTTTGCACCCTTCCACCGAAAGCTCCCGATTGCCTAATGACTGTAATTGATATCCTGTTCCCATTATGCCTTTGGGAAAGAGCAATTTTTTCTTTTCCCCAATATTGCCTTTATCTTTAGACACATTCCTCACACCTTTTTTCAATATAATTTATACTATGAAATCTTACCGTATAAAATAACAAAACAGCGACAATACTGTCGCTGTTGTTACAATATACTACTCTAAACACAAACGGTTTACAAAACGCGATAATAAGGTTGCCACCCCTTCAAAATTCATAGCATCAATATAATATTTTTCCATACTGTCGTGAACTTCCTTTGCCTCTTTTAAATTATGATACGCGCCATCCAGTAATTCTTCTGTTGCTCGGCGGTTAAACCGTAATCGTTGTTTGTAGCCGCTAAGATATGAGGAATCATAAAACCGCCTGGCGTGAATCCGTCGTGACGTATCCACCGTCACGGGCATAAACCAATTAGTGGTACAAAAAGCCAGTTGTAATTCTGGCAGAATCACATGGTCGATTTTTCTATGTGAGGACATAGCACAGGGGCACACAATTATTTCATAGCCCGAAGATAACCCGTGTTCCCGAACAAACGACAGAAAAACAGAAGATACGCTTCCGTACTCATCATCAATCCCGATGATGGTGTCCGCATAATAGGAAAGGGTATCTTCCAAAAGAACGTACCCTTCAGGTGTAAATCCTGATAAAAATCGCTTGGTTTCCCTTCCCTTTTTCTTTTGATCGGGTATTAAATCGCGGCAAATCCGCAGTGCGGTTTGTTCTACTTTTTCCATATTACACCCGTTACAAGCAACAGCGAAACTGTCGTCCATTAAACGGGATGCCGCCCCTAAATACCGAGAGGCCTTTTTATGAAACAAGGAATTTTGGCGATACAAGGGTACAATTCCATCTCTGTCCAGTTTGCCACCGTCTAAATACTCCCCTAAGTTGAGAATTTCCTCTGAAATTCCCAGCATTTTCGGTTCCATTACGTGGGGAGAAGTTCCGTCAACAACGGCAACCCCCAGGGAAGGAAAACGAACACCATCCAAAGAACGAGGATCGGAGGAACAGAAATACAATTCACAATCTATATTTCGATTATGCATGGCAAGAGTCAATTCTTTCATAAAGGTGGATTTCCCTGTACCCGGTCCCCCTTTAATGATATACAGTTTTTCCCCTTTTTCCGGTTGATAACATTCAGAAAAACAATTAACGAACCCGTTTCCCCCGTTGGCGCCCAAAAAGAAACAAGGACTTTTTTTAACGATTTTATCAAAAGCAGATTGATCCACAACAACACCCCCAAAGACTTATAGTTCATAGTATTCCTTTGAGGTTGTCCCTGTGAATTCCCACAAAAAAGCAAAAGAGAAAAATTGTAAATAAAATATGAATTTTTTAGCAAATCTGTTGTGCTGTGCCCTGCAATGGTTTATAATATAATTGATAAATTATCCACATTTTTGAAAGAAGGGATTCAAAATGTTGCGATTGCAAAACATTATAAAAGAGTACGGGGCCGGCGACCAGCTGGTTACCGCATTAAAAGGAGTTTCCATTGATTTCCCTAAAACGCAGTTTGTTGCGGTTTTGGGGCCTTCCGGGTGCGGTAAAACTACCCTGCTTAATATCATCGGTGGGCTTGACAGTTACGCCTCCGGGGATTTGTGCATCAATGGCCGTTCCACCAAAGAATACAAAGACCGTGATTGGGATTCCTACCGGAATCATTCCATCGGATTTGTTTTCCAGAGTTATAACCTGATTCCTCATCAAACGGTTTTGGCAAACGTGGAATTGGCGTTGACGTTATCGGGGGTTTCCAAAGCAGAACGTCGCCGTCGCGCGATAGACGCCTTGACCAAAGTTGGTCTGGAAAATCAAATTTACAAAAGACCAAACCAGATGTCCGGTGGGCAAATGCAACGGGTTGCCATTGCCCGCTCTTTGGTAAACAACCCGGATATTCTTCTGGCAGACGAACCTACCGGGGCGTTGGACAGTGAAACCAGCATTCAGATCATGGAAATCCTCAAAGAAATTGCCAAAGAAAAACTGGTTATCATGGTTACCCACAATCCCGACCTGGCAGAAGAATATGCCAACCGCATCGTGCGATTAAAAGACGGAGAAATCATCAGCGACAGTCAACCTTACGTTTCTGAAACTGTGCAGGAGGATAATAAAAAGAAGAAAGTTCCCAAAACTTCCATGTCTTTCTTCACCGCCCTTTCCTTATCCTTCCACAATCTTCTAACCAAAAAAACCAGAACCCTTTTAACCTCTTTTGCAGGATCCATCGGCATTATCGGCATTGCCTTGATCCTTTCCCTTTCCAACGGGATTGACGTATACATCAACACCGTGGAAGAAAACACCCTTGCCAATTATCCCATAACCATTCAGGAAGCCTCGGTCAATCTTACCGAAATGATGACCGAAATGATGGGCAACAACACCAAAGAACTGGATCATCCATTAGATAAGATCTATTCCAACAATATTATGAGTGATATGGCCAACACCATGGTCAGCGAAATCACTGTAAATAACTTGAAAGAATTTAAAACCTATCTGGATGACCCCACCACGGGAATCGACCAATATGTCAGTGACGTGCAATATCAATATGCAACCACCATGCATATTTACAAGCCTCAGGATGACGGCGGTTATTTGAAAATCAATCCCAATGATATTTTATATGATATTGGATATTCCGAAGGAATGGCACAAATGTCTGCCATTACCCCCATGAATTCCGTGACCAATATCTGGCAACAACTGATGGATAACCCCGAATTGCTGGAAAATCAATATGACGTTGTAGCAGGACATTTACCTGAAAATGACAATGAAATTGTTATTATCGTGGATAAAAATAATGAAATCAGCGACTATACCCTTTATTCATTAGGCTTATTAGACCCTGCCGATGTAAAAAAATTGGCAGAAACTGCTTTAAGCGGAAATGAATTTGAAGTTCCCGACGTTTCATACACCTATGAAGAACTGTTGTCCCAATCCTTCAAACTCATGGTAAATTCTGACTATTATGCCAAACAAGAAGGCGTATGGGTGGATAAGAGTTCTAATGATGAATTTGTGAAGAAAGCACTGGAAAACGCTGTTGATATTCAGGTTTGTGGGATTCTCCGTCCCTCGGAAGACTCTGTAACCACTTCCATTACCGGGGCAGTTGGTTACATGGGTGGTTTGATGGAACAACTCATTGGAAAAATAAACGACAGTGAGATTGTAAAAGAACAAAAAGACAATCCCGATACCGACGTTTTCACCGGTATTGAATTCCCCGAAGAAGGATTCGAAAAGGTTGTTTTAACTTCCCTGGAGGATGTAAAAGCCTATATTCAAACACTTCCTGCTACCGAACAAGTCCAGGCGGGCGGTATGTTGATGCAAATGCAACAAAACGGCATGAAAGAACAGGAAATTGTTTCCATGTTCCAAACCTCCATCAACAGCCAAACTACCGATGCCACCTATGATGGAAACCTGTTAAAAATGGGGGCTGCCGATTTAACCAAGCCCTCCACCATCAATATTTTCCCCAAAGACTTTGAAGCCAAAGAATCCATCGCCGCCTTGATTGACTCCTATAACGAAAAAGCCGCTGATGAAGATGATATTCAGTATAACGATTATATCGGCCTTATGATGTCTTCAATTACCACCATCATCAATGCCATCAGTTATATTCTCATTGCCTTTGTTGCGGTATCTTTGGTGGTGTCCTCCATCATGATTGGCATTATTACCTATATTTCCGTTCTGGAACGAACCAAAGAAATCGGTGTCCTTCGTGCCATGGGGGCTTCCAAACGGGATATCTCCCGTGTTTTCAATGCTGAAACCCTGATTATCGGCTTTGTGGCAGGTGCATTGGGCATTGGCGTTACCTTACTGCTGAATATGCCCATCAATATGATTATTGAACATTTCACCGATATCCAAACCGCTTCACGGCTTCCCTCTGCCGGTGGGTTCATCCTGGTGGCAATCAGCATGGTGCTCACCCTGATTGCCGGTTTGATTCCTTCCCGAATCGCAGCCAAAAAGGATCCTGTAGTGGCGCTGAGAAGCGAATAATTTCTTCTGATATCAAAACTCCGAAAAAGCAACCACTGGCTTTTTCGGAGTTTCTTTATGAAATCCCAGGGAATTTTATACATTCGTAGATTACTTATTGCTTTTTTTAAAATTTGTGGTATTATAAATATGTGTAGTTCCTGATAAAGGAGTAATTTCTTTTGAAACAAAAACTGGATTTATGGTTACCGTCTTTTACGAGGTTTCCCCTGCTTTTTGCTTTGGTGGTAAACTTCCTTACATATTATGGCACAAAACTTGTTACTTTAAATGCGAAACATCATGATCTGACCATTGGTTTGGACCATTTGATTCCCTTTGTTCCTTTTTTCATCAGTTTTTATGTTTTGGCCTATGCCCAATGGGTTTTCAGTTACGTTTATCACACCCGTCAAAACGAAAACGCTTGTTATACCATTATCACAGCAAACGTTATTGCCAAAATCATTTGCGCTTTGTTTTTCATTTTCTACCCCACTGAAATTCAATTACCTGAAATTACAGGGAACAGCGTGTGGGAGCAACTAACCCAGTTTATTTACAATGCCGACACCCCTAGAACCCTATTCCCTTCACTGCATTGTGTGGAAAGTTGGTTCTGCTTCAGAGGAGCCACTTACGTAAAACAAGCTCCGAAATGGTATTTACCCGCTCAAGGGATTCTTTCTCTTCTGGTTTTTGCCTCCACCGTATTTGTAAAACAGCACTTTATTGTTGATGTTTTTGCAGGGGTTGCCGTGGCAGAACTGGGATTATTTATTGCCAGGAAAAAGAATTTTGGTACTTTCTTCAAGAAGGTTGACAAACTACGTCATAAAACAACATAAACTCACAAGGTGGTTTTTAGATATGTCCAATGTAACTACCAAAAAGAATAACAGTCAAGCCGGTATCCCCGGGAATAAACAATGGGCTTGGTCTTTCCTGTTTATACTCATAGCTGTTGGTACTATAGCAGCAGTTATTTTACAAAATAAAGACTTTTCTTTTTCGGATTTTTCAGAATTTATTCAAAGCGCTTCCACCCCCTGGTTACTTGCCTCTTTAGGATGTATGCTGCTGTATATTCTGTTTGAAGGGGTTGCTTTGCTGATTATTTGTAAAGCATTTGGTTACAAACAAAATCTTTGGCGAGGCTACATTTATTCTTCTGCTGACATTTATTTTTCAGCCATCACGCCCTCTGCAACAGGTGGTCAACCAGCAAGCGCATACTTCATGGTAAAAGACGGTATGTCTAAAATGATGGTTACTACAACGCTGATCATGAACCTTTGCATGTATACCCTATCTATTGTAACAGTTGGAATTGTGTGTTTTGCATTCCGCTTCCAGACCTTTTTCACATACAGTCTGGTTTCCAAATTCTTTATTGTTATCGGTTTTTTAGTACAGGCAGGATTGGCTATTTTCTTTATTCTTCTGTTTATTCGAAAATCACTGTTGCATAAACTTTGTTCCGCAATCATTCACCTGCTTTGCAAACTTCGGTTATTACGAAAAGAAGAACAAAAACAAACCCGTCTGAATAACGCCATGGAACGGTATCATAAACACGCCCAGGTGTTAGCGGGCCATAAAAAAACCATGTTCTTTGTTTTCCTGTTCAATATGCTTCAGCGGTTCTGCCAAATTTGTGTTACCTCTTGCGCTTTTCTTGCCACAGGCGGAACCTTTTCCGAAGCGGTTGACGTTTGGTTTTTACAAGGTTATGTTGTGATTGGTTCTTATTGTGTTCCCATTCCCGGGGCCATGGGGATATCCGATTACTTACTGTTAGATGGATTTGGCAACATCATGGACGAAACTTCGGCAGTTCACCTGGAACTGTTGGCACGTTCCTTCTCCTTCTATTTCTGCATTATTCTCTGCGGACTTTCGGTGTTATTACAGTATTTTGTCGTTAAAAAACGAGGTGACATTGTATGATTGGGTATTACAACTACACGGTAATTCTTACCTACTTATCTCTGCTTTCAGCGGGTACCGGTATTTTAGTATCTTTAAGCGGGAACGGTCATCCCTATTGGGGTGTTTTCTTCCTGCTGTTGTGCGGTTTGTTTGACGCCTTTGACGGTCAGGTTGCCCGTACAAAGAAAGACCGTTCTGATATGGAAACCGCCTTCGGGATTCAAATTGACTCTTTGTCCGATCTGGTAGCCTTTGGCGTTTTGCCCGCTTGTATCGGGGTTGCCATGTTGCAGAACCCTCAATATTTCCATGAAATTTTGGCCACCAGCAATCCCCTGTTATATATGGTTATCAAATGTCTGTGTTTTGCCATTGGCGCTTTTTACATATTGGCGGCATTGATTCGTTTGGCATATTTCAACGTAACCGAAGAAGAACGGCAACGTACCGAAGACGGTGCCCGCAAATTTTACACAGGCCTGCCCGTTACCTCAGCGGCACTGATTTTCCCCAGTGTTATGTTGCTGCGGTATATCTTGCCCTTTGACATCTCCTTATTGTATACCATCGTCATGATTATTACAGGATTTATGTTCTTAGGGAAATTCCAATTAAGAAAACCCAAATTACGTGGCATTTTGATTATGATTCTTATCGGTACTTTGGAATGTGCCGCCTTAATTCTATTCTTGTATTTTTCTAAACGTTTATAAGTTGTGAGGTTATCATGGCAAAACAAATTAAAGAAAGTGGAACGCTAAACTTTTTATATGAAACGGTTTTAGGACGAGTTTTTTTAAAGTTGTTGTGCGCCCCTTGGGTTTCAAAAATGGCAGGTTGGTACATGAACACCGCTCTTTCCAAGCCTATGATCAAGAACTTTGTTCGAAAAAATGAAATTGATTTGTCACAGTTTGAATCGGACAATTTCCATTGTTTTAACGATTGTTTCTCCCGTAAAATCAAAGAAGGGCTTCGCCCCATTCAGGGAGATGCCGATACCTTGGTTTCTCCTTGTGACGGGTTACTCTCTGCCTATCATATTGAAAAAGATACGGTAATTCCCGTAAAACAAAGAGAATACACCCTTTCTTCCCTTTTGCAGAATGATGACCTGGCAGAAGAATTCCAGGACGGTATTTGCCTGGTTTTCCGTCTTTGTGTTCATCATTATCACCGCTATTGTTATCCCATCGGTGGCAAGAAAACCAACAACACCTTTCTCCTCGGTCGCCTTCACACCGTTCGCCCCATCGCCCTGCGAAACCGCCCTGTTTTTGCTGAAAACAGTCGAGAATACACGGTAATCGATTCTCCTATCGGTTCGGTGCTTCAAATGGAAGTGGGTGCCATGTTGGTTGGAAAAATCAAAAACCACCATGAAGCCGGGCAGGTTACCAAAGGCGACGAAAAGGGAATGTTCTTATACGGTGGCAGTACCGTGATTCTTTTACTGAAAAACAACGCTGTTTCCATTGACCAGAAATATTTTGATAATACCCAAAAGGAAATCGAAACCCCTGTTGTAATGGGGCAACTTCTTTCGTAACGTAAAAGACCAAACAGGTAAATTTGCCTGTTTGGTCTTTTTACTCTTGATTTATTCAAAAAGAATGACTATAATGAATTCAACACAAGAAAGGTGTGACCTGTATGAAAAACATTTGGCACGATATGGACCCCAAACGCATCACCCCGGAAGATTTCGTTGCTGTGGTTGAAATTTCCAAAGGTAGCAAGAAAAAATACGAGCTGGATAAGGACACAGGGTTTATTATTTTAGACCGCGTGTTATACACCTCTACCCACTATCCTGCCAATTACGGCTTTATTCCCCGTTCTTACGGGGACGACCAGGATCCCTTGGACGTTTTAATTTTATGTTCCGAAGCATTGGAGCCTTTAACCCTGGTTCGTTGTTATCCCATTGGATATATTTCTATGTTGGACGGGGGCAGAAACGACGAAAAAATCATCGCCATTCCCTTTGCTGACCCCAATTACAATAAATATAAAGATATTTCCGATTTGCCGCCCCATATTTTCGATGAAATGATTCACTTTTTCACCGTATATAAGGCACTGGAAGACAAGGAAACCGTTACCGGGGAAGTCAATGGTCGCGATGCTGCCGTTCAGGTTATTTACGCTTCCTTGGAACACTACGTAAACGAATTCTGCAAATAATCAGTCTTGCCACAAAACAATCTTGCCCTGTTGCAAGGTTTTGGGAATATCAATGATCCGTTGATTGGATGACCCTCGGAACCGCAAAGAAATATCTTTCAATGCCGCCACAAAACGACCGTCCACCAGTACGTCAATGTATGACAGCATTTGGTCGGTAACTTCACATCGGGCATAGCTTTCTTTCAGCAGTTCATCGTCCAGTCGGAACCCTGTAAAGCACCAGATGGTTTTCTCTGGATACTGTTCTTTCAGTCGCTTCAAAAAGGGCAAGATATCCCGCTGGTTGGCGGGTTCAAAAGGTTCTCCTCCAAGCAATGTCAGCCCGTCAATATAATCGGGTTTCAGCATCTCTAAAATCTGATTTTCTGTTTCCTTGGTAAAGGGATTACCATAGCAAAAATCCCAGGTTTGTGGCTGAAAACACTGCTCGCAATGGTTGGTGCAACCTGAAACAAACAAGGTGACCCGCACGCCAATACCATTGGCAATATCGCAATTTTTAATTTCTCCGTAATACATTAAAACTCATCCTGACATCAATGCCCACCGTTTCTTTGGAAACGATGGGCATTCTTTTATAATTTATAAGTGCAATACCCGTTCTTTAATTTCCTGGGTCCTGCCTTGGTTCCAATATTGGGTACCAATATATCCGCAAGTACGACGGGCAACATTCATTTTATCCTGGTCGGTGTTTCCGCATTTGGGGCAACGCCAAATGAGTTTGCCTTTTTCGTCTTCCACGATTTCGATTTCACCGTCAAAACCGCATTCGTGACAGAAGTCACTCTTAGTATTCAATTCGGCATACATGATATTGTCATAAATAAACTTCATGACCTTTAACACAGCATCCAAATTGTGTTGCATATTGGGTACTTCCACATAGCTGATGGCACCGCCGGGAGATAAGGCTTGGAATTTGGATTCAAATGCCAATTTGGAGAAGGCATCAATTTCTTCGGTTACGTGGATATGGTAACTGTTGGTAATGTAACCTTTATCGTTGATTCCTTCGATAATTCCGAAACGACGTTGCAAGCATTTTGCAAATTTGTAAGTGGTGGATTCCAAGGGAGTACCGTAAATACTGAAATCGATGTTATGTTCTGCTTTCCAGCGTTTGCAAGCATCGTTAAGATATTGCATAACTTCCAAAGCAAAGGGTGTGGCAGAAGGATCGGTATGAGATTTGCCGGTCATATATTTAACACATTCATACAACCCTGCATAACCCAAAGAAATGGTGGAATACCCGCCAAAGAGCAATTTATCAATGGGTTCTCCTTTTTTCAAGCGAGCCAAAGCACCGTATTGCCACAAAATGGGAGCGGCGTCTGACAAGGTGCCTTTCAACCGTTCGTGACGGCACATCAGTGCGCGATGGCACAAATCCAACCGTTCATCAAAGATCTTCCAAAACTTTTCAATGTTGCCGCCGGAAGACAAGGCAATGTCCACCAGATTCAAGGTTACAACCCCTTGGTTGAAACGGCCGTAATACTTGGGATTGCCGTTTTCATCTACGTAAGGAGTCAAGAAACTGCGGCAACCCATACAGGTGTAGCAGTTGCCCTTGCCATTTTTGTCCACCTTGAGCTCCAACATCTTCTTTTCGGAAATGTAATCGGGAACCATGCGGCGGGCAGTACATTTGGCAGCCAGCTTGGTTAAGTAGTAGTAAGGAGAATCATCATGAATGTTATCTTCTTCCAAAACGTAAATCAGTTTGGGGAATGCAGGAGTGACCCAAACTCCTTCTTCATTTTTAACACCCAGATACCGTTGTTCCAGGGTTTCTTCAATGATCATAGCAAGGTCATGTTTTTCTTGCTCCGACTTGGCTTCCCCTAAATACATAAACACGGTAACGAAGGGGGCTTGTCCATTGGTAGTGAGCAAAGTAACCACTTGATATTGAATGGTTTGCACGCCACGTTTGATTTCTTCCCGCAAGCGTTTTTCCACCATGGCAGAAACGGTTTCTTCCGAAGCTGCAACACCCAATTCTTTCAATTCAGTTTCCACTTCGCCGCGGATTTTCATACGGCTGATTTGCACAAAGGGTGCCAGATGAGTAAGAGAAATACTTTGACCGCCGTATTGGTTGGAAGCAACCTGAGCGATGATTTGAGTGGCAATGTTACAGGCAGTGGAAAAACTATGGGGTTTTTCAATCATGGTTCCGCTGATAACGGTACCGTTTTGCAACATATCTTCCAGGTTCACCAGGTCACAGTTGTGCATGTGTTGCGCATAATAATCGGTATCATGGAAATGAATGATGCCTTCATTATGAGCCTCCACAATATCCTGAGGAAGCAGAATACGATTGGTAATGTCACGGGAAACTTCCCCTGCCATGTAGTCACGCTGTACGCTGTTCACAGTGGGATTCTTATTGGAGTTCTCTTGTTTGGCTTCTTCATTGTTGCATTCAATCAAACTCAGAATCTTATCATCAGTGGTATTGGATTTACGAACCAAACTACGAACGTAACGGTAAGTAATGTAACGCTTGGCAACTTCAAAAGCGCCGTGAGCCATAATTTGTTTTTCCACCAAGTCCTGGATTTCTTCCACCGACATAGAACGATTGTTTTTTTGACATGCCAATTCCACCGATTCGGCAATACGGCGAATTTGCATGGGTGTCATACGTTCGCTTTCTTCCACCACTTCATTGGCTTTGGTAACAGCCGCGATGATTTTGGTAATATCAAAGGTGGCTTCAGAGCCGTTTCGTTTAATAATTAACACAGACCTCATCCTCCTCATAGTATTCACAATATCTTGTGTAGAAATTTCACCAAAGGGAAACTTCCCACCATATATCTTGATTTCATAAGAATGATAGCACAAGCCTCCGTAAATTGCAATGCCTTTTTACTTTTTCATGAATTTTTGGCATTTACTACAAAAATCCATGTTTTTTTTGTGGAAAAACCACACCTTTTCCATGAAGTATAGCACAAGATATTCAGATTGATATTATTTTAACACACAATATCTTGTGTTTTCAACAATCATTTTTATGGAAGATGATGATCCGCCCATGGAAACAAAGTTTTTTTGAAAAAACATGAATTTTCTCTTGTAATTACGCTTCTACTTTAGTATAATAAAACCATGTATATTCACCGTTAGAAAGAAGTGTTTTTTATGATTTCACAAACCATGTTAGCTTTGGGTACAAAACGTTCGGTTATTCGGGAAATTTTTGAATACGGATGCAAACGCAAAGCCGAAATCGGCGCTGACAACGTTTTCGATTTCAGTCTGGGTAATCCCAGTGTTCCTGCCCCTGAAATTGTTGCACAAGAACTCACCCGTTTAATTTCCCAAACTCCCGCCGCTGCTTTACACGCATACACCACCGCTGCCGGAGATTTTTCGGTACGAACCGCCATTGCTGACTATTTAAATACAACATATAACGCCGACGCTAAACCCGAACTCATGTACTTAACGGTTGGTGCTGCGGCATCTTTGACCATTAGTTTAACCGCACTTTTATGCCAAGGGGATGAAGTGATGGTGCTTGCTCCTTTCTTCCCGGAATACAATGTGTTTATTCGCCAGGCCGGAGGGACTCCTGTAGTGGTCACCTGCCCTGCCCCCGATTTCCAACCCGACCCTGAAACCATCAGAAATACCATCACTCCCAACACCAAAGCCATTATCATCAACTCCCCTAACAATCCTTCCGGGGTTGTCTTTTCGGAAGATGCCATTAAAGCCATGTGCAAGGTGTTGGATGAAAAACAAAAAGAATACGGACATCCCATTTATCTGATTGCCGACGAACCTTACAGAGAACTGTGTTATGACGGAGCAACCGTTCCCTACTTAACCAAGTTTTATGACAACACCCTGGTTTGCTATTCTTTCAGCAAATCCCTTTCCCTGCCCGGGGAACGGATTGGGTATATTCTGGTTTCCAAAAAGGCTGCCGATTGCAACGACGTTTATGCCGCTGTTTGCGGAGCAGGACGTTCCTTAGGATTTGTTTGCGCACCTGCACTGTTCCAGAAATTGGTACCTGCCTGCCTTGGAAAAACAGCTGACGTGGGCATTTACGAACAAAACCGTAACCGTTTATATGACTTTTTAACCGAAAAAGGATTTGTTCTTTCCAAACCTCAAGGAGCTTTCTATTTGTTTATGAAATCTCCCGATGCCGATACCAACGCCTTTTGCGAAAAAGCAAAAGAATTTGAACTGTTGTTAGTTCCCGGGGAAGATTTCGGAATTCCCGATTACGTTCGCATTTCCTACTGTGTTTCTCCTGAAATGATCGAACGCTCCTTACCCGCCTTTGAAAAATTAGCCAATTCTTACGGTTTATAAAGGATGAATACCATGGATCAATTAGAACAAGCAAGACAAATTATCGATTCGGTTGACCGCCAGATGGCTGACCTTTTTTGTCAAAGGATGAAAGCGGTGGAACAGGTCGCTCTTTACAAACAAGAACACGGACTTCCCATTTTAAATGCCCAACGGGAACAAGAAGTCATTGCCAAAAACTCCGTTTTGGTGGAAGACCCGGAAATGCAATCCTATTACGTTCGCTTTTTACAGGATACAATGGCCATTTCCCGCAGTTACCAATCCCGTTTGGCTAAAGGGATGAAAGTGGCTTACAGCGGCGTAGAAGGGGCATTTGCACACGTAGCTTCCGGTCGCATCTTCCCCACCGCCCGTTTGATTTCTTTTGGTGATTTTAAAGATGCTTATCAAGCGGTTTGTGACGGTGAATGTGATGCCGCAGTACTTCCCATTGAAAACAGTTACGCCGGTGAAGTGGGGCAAGTAATGGACCTGGCGTTTTCCGGATCACTTTATATTTCCGGGATTTATGAATTACCTATTACCCATCACCTACTGGGATTGCCCGGTGCAAAAAAAGAAGACATTCGACAGGTTGTCAGCCATCCCCAAGCCTTGTCTCAATGTGCGCCCTATATGAAGGAACACGGATTGCGTGGTGTTTCCTTTGCCAACACTGCTATGGCGGCAAAACACGTGGTGGAAAACGGTGACCCAACCCTTGCTGCTATTGCCAGTATGGAAACTGCCAAGTTGTACCACCTGGACATTCTGGAAAAGAACATCAACTCCAGTCGTAGCAACACCACCCGCTTTGCTGTGTTCACCCGTACTCCCAACAATCAGGAGGAAAATAACCACAGCCATTTTATTTTAACCTATACTGTAAAACACGAAGCCGGGGCATTGGCTAAAACCATTCAAACCATTGGAAAATACGGCTTTAACATGTGCAGTATGCGTTCCCGCCCTATGAAGGAACTCCTTTGGCAGTATTACTTTTACGTGGAAGCCGAGGGAGATATCAACACCCCCTTGGGACAAGTTATGCTCAATGAACTGGAAACCTTGTGCGACCAATTAAAAGTCTGCGGTTCCTTTCAGAACCATCGGGAACTGAAAGAGGATATTCAAGAATAACTCATCGTCAGAAGGGACGTTTATTATGATATTACCCCTTACCTTACCCCAAAACAGTTATGATATTGTAATTCGTCGGGGTTGCCTGCAACAAGCAGGAGAATTATTACAACTGAACCGCAAGGTCTTGATCGTCACCGATACAGGCGTTCCTGCCGTGTATGCCCAAACGGTTGCCCGGGCTTGCAAAGACCCTGTGATCGTCACTTTACCCATGGGGGAAGCCACCAAATCCTTCCCCTATTTTGAACAACTATGCCGGACTCTGCTCAGTAACGGTTTCACCCGCACCGATTGCGTGGTTGCCGTTGGGGGCGGTGTTATGGGGGATTTAGCAGGATTTGTTGCCGCTTCCTTTATGCGGGGCATTGATTTTTATAATATCCCCACTACCCTGCTCTCTCAAGTGGATTCCTCCATCGGGGGCAAAGTTGCCATTGACCTGGATGATGTGAAAAATATCATCGGTGCCTTCTATCAACCCAAAAAGGTGCTGATTGACCCTGACGTACTTACAACCTTATCTCCCCGTCACGTTTCCGCGGGTCTGGCGGAAGCAGTGAAAATGGCCGCTTGTTTTGATAAAGAACTGTTTGAAACAATCGAAGCCGCACCCAATCCGTTGGAGTTGCTGGACGACATTATCATTGGTTCTTTGAAAATCAAACGCATGGTGGTGGAACAAGACGAAAAGGAATCCGGCCTGCGAAAAGCCTTGAATTTTGGGCACACCCTGGGGCACGCTGTGGAAACGCTGTCTGAGGACCTGTTCCACGGAGAATGTGTTGCCTTGGGCATGCTTCCCATGTGTTCTCCCGAAGTTCGGGAGCGATTGCTCCCCATTCTGCAACGAATGAACCTGCCTACTGTCTTTCCTGCCCTTTCGGTGGAAGATATTCTCTCGGTGGCAGGTCACGATAAAAAAGCAGATGGACAAGACGTTTCCATTACCTTTGTAGAAACGGTTGGACAATGTAAATTTATTAAAATTCCTGTCAATGATTTAAAACACTACGTAGAAGGTGTACTGTAATATGAAAAACACATTTGGAAATCACCTTTCGGTTACCCTGTTCGGGGAAAGCCACGGCCCTGCCATTGGTGCGGTTGTGGACGGGTTAGCCCCGGGTCTGCCGGTTCGAGAAGAAGAAATCAAGCGGTTTCTTGGGCTCCGTCGCCCGTCGGGGACCATCGGCACTCCTCGGGTGGAAGCGGACGTATTTCAAATTCTTTCGGGGGTTTTTGAAGGGAAAACCACAGGTACCCCCTTATGCATTACCATTCCCAATACTAACACCCGTAGTGGTGATTACTGCCGCACTGCCGCCCGCCCGGGTCATGCAGATTATGCCGCTTTTTGTAAATACCACGGGTTTGAAGATTATCGTGGGGGCGGTCATTTTTCCGGCCGTATTACTGCCGCTTTGGTGGCGGTTGGTGCCATTGTTACCGATGCCCTTAAGAATAAAGGCATTCTCATCGGCACACATATTACCAAATGCGGTGCAGTTTCCGAACGGCACTTTGATAACGTTGCCGAGGATATCGCAAGCCTACAAAATCAAAATTTCCCCCTCTTACAACCTGAACTGAAAGAGTCCATGGTAAAAGAGATCGAAGCCGCCAAAGCAGAGGGCGACAGCATCGGCGGGATTTTGGAAACCGCTGTGGTTGGTATGCCTGCAGGAGTTGGAGAACCTTGGTTTGACACGGTAGAAAGCCTTTTGTCCCATGCGATGTTTTCCATTCCTGCCGTAAAAGGTGTGGAATTTGGAGCAGGTTTTGGTTTTGCTGAACTGTTTGGCAGTGAAGCCAACGATTCTTTTGTGTTAAAGGATGATACCATTACCACCGAAACCAACAATAACGGAGGAATCAACGGCGGAATTACCAACGGCATGCCTCTGTTGTTCCGTTGTGTTATCAAACCCACTCCTTCCATTGGGAAAGAACAAAAAACGGTGGATTTTATCAACAATGAAAACACTACCCTTGCTATTCGCGGTCGCCATGATCCCGCCATTTTCCATCGGGCTTCCATTGTGGTCAATGCCATGACCGCCATTACTCTTTACGATTTGTTGGCAGGACGCTTTGGTACCGATTGGTTTACAGGAGAATAATGCCATGGAATACGGTGTAATCGGAGAACACTTGACCCATAGTTTCTCCAAAGAAATCCACAATTTAATTACCGACTACCTTTATGAAGTGCGGGAGATTCCCAAAGAAGAATTGGGGAATTTTATGGTGGAACGCCCTTTTAAGGCAATCAACGTCACCATTCCTTATAAACAGGACGTTATCCCTTATTTATCTTACATTGCTCCTCAAGCCAAAGCCATTCATGCCGTAAATACCATTGTGAACAAGCAAGGGGATTTATATGGTTATAATACTGATTACTTTGGTATGTCAGCTTTGATTGAAAAAACAGGACTCACCCTGCAAAACAAAAAGGTACTGATTCTGGGAACCGGCGGCACGTCTTTAACCGCCAGAGAAATTGCTAAAGATGCCAATGTGAAGTGGGTATATCGGGTCAGCAGAACCCCTGCGGAAGCCGACTGTATCTCCTATGAACAAGCCCTTTCGGAATATGCCGACTGCGAGATTATCGTCAACACCACCCCTTGCGGTATGTTTCCCAAAATGGAAGGCATGCCCATCGATCCCACTTATTTCCCTGATTTGGAAGGTGTGGTGGATGCCATATATAATCCCCTGCGTTCCCGCTTGATATTAAAAGCCAAGGAACTGGGGCTTCCTGCCCAGGGGGGACTGTATATGTTGGTTGCCCAGGCAGTGAAAGCGGTGGAACACTTTTTGGATACCACTCTTTCGGACGCCGTTACCGACAGGGTTTACAGCCAACTAATGAAACAAAAAGAAAATATTGTGCTTGTTGGTATGCCCGGATGTGGAAAGTCCACCATTGGAAAAGCCTTGGCAGAACAGTTAAATCGCCCCTTTGTGGATATGGATGAGGAAATCATCAAAGAAATCGGATGTCCCATCAGCGAATATTTTGAAAAATATGGGGAATCTGCTTTCCGTGATGTGGAAACCAAAGTGGCAACCCAAATCGTTGCTCCCATGACAGGCGCTGTGATTGCCACCGGCGGCGGTGCTGTTTTAAGGAATGAAAATGTTAACGCTTTGTGTGCAAACGGAAAATTATATTTTATTGACCGACCTTTGGAACAACTGGTTGCCACCGATGACCGTCCCACTGCCAATTCTTTAGAGGCTATGAAAAAACGCTTTGATGAACGGTATGACCGTTATTGCCAAGTTTGCGACGTACACGTTCACTCCCAAGGAATTGCCCGGGTTGTTACCCAAGAAATTGCAAAGGATTTTATGTTATGAAATTTATGATTATCAATGGTCCCAATTTAAATTTGTTGGGAATTCGGGAACCGGGATTATACGGTGCCGAAACCTATGAGGATGTCATTCAAAAAATACAAGACCACGCCCGGGAATCGGACGTGGAAGTAACCTGTTACCAGTCCAACCATGAGGGTGATTTGGTTGATGCCATTCATCGTGCTTATTTTGAGAACTATGATGGCATTGTCATCAACCCCGGGGCTTACACCCACACCAGCATTGCCCTTCTAGATGCTGTAAAAGCCACGAAACTCCCCACTGTGGAAGTTCATATCTCCGCCGTGGAAAAACGGGAAGAGTTCCGTCAGGTCAGTTATATCCGCTTGGCCTGTATTCACACCATTACCGGACAAGGAACCGATGGTTATTTACATGGTATGGACTATTTACTTAAGCATTTGCAAGGTGATAACCAATGACCATTGAACTGACTCCCCAAAAAGCCAAAGGGATTGTAACCGCTCCCCCTTCTAAAAGCATGGCACACCGTTTGCTGATTGCTGCAGGCCTTTCCCAAGGGACAAGCATCATTCGTGGTCTCTCCCCTTCGGAAGATATTCTTGCCACCATTGACTGTTTAAAAGCCCTTGGCGCCGCGGTATCCTTAAACCAAGGAACCGCCACGGTTACAGGAACAATCCCGAAAAATTCAAAAGGACTTGCCACCCTACCCTGTCGGGAAAGCGGAAGTACCTTGCGATTTTTTATTCCCTTGTGCTTGTTATCCGATGCTCCCCATACCCTCACAGGATATGGACGGCTGATGCAACGACCCCAGGAGATCTACAAACAACTTTGCCAAGAAAACCAATTACAATTCCAACAGAATGACAGTCAAATTCTTGTGCAAGGTCCTTTACAGGGCGGCAATTATACCCTACCCGGCAATGTCAGCAGTCAATTTATTACCGGGCTTTTATACGCCCTTCCTTTAACCGGCAGAGACAGCACCATCACCTTGATTCCCCCTGTGGAAAGCCGCTCTTATATCAACTTAACCCTTTCGGCTTTAAAAACCTTTGGCATAGATGCGAAATGGCTGGATGAAACCACGCTGTCGGTAAAACAAGGGCAATATCAATCCACCGAAACCACCGTTGAGGGAGATTATTCCAATGCCGCCTTTTTGGACGCCTTGAACGTTTTGGGTGGTAAAGTTACCATTGAGGGCTTGGTGGAAGACAGTTTGCAAGGAGATAAAGTATACAAACATGGTTTTGATACCTTGAAAAAAGGGAACGCAACCCTTTCCCTTGCCGACTGCCCTGATTTAGGTCCCATTTATATGGCAATGGCGGCCGCCTTGTACGGTGGCACCTTTACCGATACTGCCCGCTTGAAAATCAAGGAAAGTGACCGCGGTGTTGTTATGGCAGAAGAACTTGCCAAATTCGGCATAAGAACCGACGTAATGGAAAACACCATTGTTGTTCACGCCGCTCCCCTGTTAAAACCTCGGGAACTGTTACAGGGACACAATGACCATCGCATTGTTATGACACTGGCTACCCTTTGCACGGTAACGGGCGGAACCATTACCGACGCCCAGGCTGTTGCTAAAAGTTTTCCCGATTATTTCCAAGTGATCGCCTCACTTGGAATTCCCCTGAAAGAAGTGTAAACCATGAAATTGAACAAAAACCAGGATACCCATATTGTGATTGTTGGTTTGGGGCTCATAGGCGGTAGTTATGCCAGAGCACTCCACGCCAGAGGGTATCATATCTCCGCCATCACCAAAGAACAAAGTTCTCTGGATTTTGCCTTTGAAAAAGGATTTATTGATCAAGGGGCTGTAACCCCCAGCGAGGAATTGTTAAAACAAGCAGACATTGTGATCTTCGCTTTATATCCCCACACCTTTACCCAATGGCTGAAAGACTATCAACATCTTTTACAGCCCGGCACGGTGCTAACCGACGTTACCGGCGTTAAAGGTTCTATTGTGTATGAAATACAAGACATGCTGCGGGGCGACGTGGAATTCATTGCCGCTCACCCCATGGCAGGGCGAGAAGTTTACGGAGTGGAAAACAGTGACGATAAGATTTTCCAAAACGCCAACTACATTGTAACCCCTACCGAGAAAAACACGCCCTACGCCATTGAACTGTGCAAAGAACTGGGAAAAGAATTGGGGTTTGCCCGCATTTCCTGTCTTTCTCCCGAAGAACATGACGACATGATTGGTTTTGTTTCCCAGTTGACCCACTGCATCGCCGTTACTTTAATGACCTGCTCTGACTGCGAACAGTTGGTAGACTACACCGGGGACTCCTTTCGGGATCTCACCCGCATTGCCGCTATTAACGACGAAATGTGGAGTGAACTGTTCCTGCTGAATAAAGATTGTTTGTTGGAAAATATGAACCGATTTGAAAGAGAATTTACCAAACTGAAAACCCTTCTGGAATCCAATGACCGTGAAGGTATTCGACAAATGATGAAACTTTCCACAAAACGCCGGAAATTGTTTGATAAACCCAAGTCCTGATGAAGAGGTGACCGCTTTATGAATATGGAATTTACCCGCAAACTTCCCATTCCCCAGGAAATTAAAAAAATGTATCCTGTATCCGATGAAGTTGCGGCAATTAAAGAAAAAAACGACAAGGAAATTCAAAACATTTTCACCGGTGACAGCAAAAAACTTTTGCTGATCATTGGCCCCTGTTCGGCTGACAATGAAGATGCCGTATTAGAATATATTCACCGTCTACGCCGTTTGCAAGATCAGGTACATGATAAAATCGTCATTGTGCCCCGTATTTACACCAACAAGCCCCGCACAACCGGCGAAGGCTATAAGGGGATGTTGCACCAACCCAATCCCAATGAACGCCCTGACCTGTTGAAAGGGGTCATTGCCATTCGTAAATTGCACATGCGTGCCTTGGCAGAAACCGGCTTTGGCTGTGCCGACGAAATGCTTTATCCCGATAACTATCGGTATTTATCCGACCTGCTTTCTTACGTTGCCGTTGGTGCCCGTTCGGTGGAAAACCAACAGCATCGTTTGACCGCCAGCGGTTTGGATATTCCCGTGGGCATGAAAAACCCCACCAGTGGGTACATTCCCATTATGATGAACTCTATCATTGCCGCCCAACATTCCCACACCTTTATTTATCGCGGATGGGAAGCCACCAGCAAAGGCAATCCCCTTGCCCATGCCATTTTACGGGGGTACCTAAACAAACACGGGCAAAATGCCCCCAACTACCATTATGAAGACTTGATTCACCTACAGGAAGAATATGCCAAAACCGACCTAAAAAATCCTGCAGTCATCATTGACACTAACCATGCCAATTCTGGAAAACAGTATCTGGAGCAAATCCGTATTGCCAAAGAGGTTGTGCACAGTTGTCAGTATCACCCTGAACTGCAAAAAATGGTGAAAGGTATGATGATTGAAAGTTACCTGGAAGACGGTTGCCAAAAAATCGGTGAAGGGGTATATGGGAAATCCATCACCGACCCTTGTATTGGTTGGGAAAAAACCGAAAAATTGGTTTTTGAACTGGCAGATCGTTGGTAAGCTGTTCTCTCTTTGCCCTCTTGCCTTTTTTCAATGTTTCGCTTTCCGTTGAAACATTCTTCATAAAACCTTAGAATATCCTTATAAAACGGCTGTTTTTGTCAAAAAAAATAGAAAGATAGCGCATTTTGAGAAGTCCACTTCGTAGAATTTTTATAACCTTTATGATATATTTTTAGTAAAGAAAGTCCATACTGTTTTCAGACGCATATCGATTTCACTTATGGTTACCCACTTCCCCTATGGACTTGTTTTTAAATATCTTTCGGAGGGTCTATTATGAGCGATATGAAATTTCACACCTACTTTGGTTTGTATGTGGCAAAGAAACGTCAAATGATGAATCTTTCCCAAGCCAAATTAGCGGAAAAGGTAGGCATTTCTACTCGCCATTGTTCAGATTTAGAAAATGGCAAAGCGAATCTCCACATTGACACTATGATGGGTTTTGTTAAAGTTTTAAATCTTTCTATGGACGAAATTATTGCTGAATATAACAAGGAAAACTAACTTCCCCTCCACCACCATTTAACAAATTATATCCAACAATAACATACTTCCGTTTGGGGCATCTGCCAAAGCAGGTGCCCCAAAGTGTTTCATATATAAAAACCGTGCAGTCTAAATGCCACGGTTTCATAAGGATAGTATGCTTTAAACTGTGAACTTTTGGCACAATATTGCGTTAAAAACCACCGATATGCGTTAGCATTATCGGTGGTTTTTGCCTTATCTTGTACTCAAAATTTTCATTTTAAAGTGCTTTGCAGTTTTGTTGCTATAAGAAAATTCGTCACATCGAAGACGAAAAACGAAGGAATACTCTCGTATTTCAAGGCTTTTCGGCAAGTTGTGGAGGATTTTCTATCTCCAAAACCATACTTCCTTACGAAACCGTGGCATAAACTGCACAGTTTTCTTATAGGAAAAAGAATTTCGAAACCACCAACAGAACCACCAGAAAAATGATGTTAATCAAGGTAAACAGCCAGAAATACTTTTTACCGTGACCGGGATAAAGTTTCCGAAACTCACTGAAGGTGATCAGGCTGGCAAGAGAAGCAATTAAGGTACCCGTCCCACCAATATTTACCCCCAACAACAAAGAATGGTAATCGGTGGTAAAACGGGAAAGCAAAATGGCGGAAGGCACGTTACTGATTGCCTGGCAAGAAAGGGTGGAAACCAACAAGGCATCCTTTTGCAACAGTTGAGAAAGAAAGACGTTGATCACATCAATTCGGGCAAGATTCCCGGCAAAAATAAAGAAAAAGAAGAAAGTCCCCAACAAGGGATAATCTACCATCTTTAACGCATCGCGGTCGGCTTCCCATAACACAAGAGGCACAACGATCAAACCAACCCAAAAGGGAATCAAGCGAAAGACAATCAGCAAGGAAAAAACAAACAAAATACAATATAAAAGGGTGCGTTTTTTATGTAACCGTTCTGGAAATTCTTCACAAATAGTAAGTTTTAAAGGCTTGACCAAAAGACAAGCAACTGCAATCATGGCAATGGCCAACAAAAAAGGTGGCAACATGATCTTACAAAAAGTGCCGGTTGGAATTTGGAAAAAGGAATACAGATATAAATTCTGGGGATTTCCAAAGGGAGTGAGCATGCCCCCTAAATTGGCAGAAATGTTTTGCAAAACAAACAAATATGCCATATACCGCTGTTTGTCGGTCACCGTCAAGGCAAAATACCCTAAAGGCAAAAAGGTAATTAGCGCCATGTCATTGGCAATCAGCATGGAACCAATAAAGGTGATGGCATTGAGCATGAAAAACAAACTACGCAGATTTCCTGTAATCAGCACCAACCGTCTGGCTAAAATGGTAAAAAACTTAATATTTCGTAAAGCGCAGATTACCGCCAGGGTCAAAAACAAACAAGCCAGGGTCGACCAATCAAAATAAGAGAGATATTCCCTGTCGGGCGGCACAAAAAAACAAGTAATCAACGCCGCTAACATGGCAATGGAAAACACGATATTTTTTTTAAACCAACGTATTGCACACATAAGCTGATCCCCTTTTTTTAAACACCGTTTGCCATTATACACCTTTTTTCCACCTTTGCAATACGTGTGCCGATATTTTTATTTCAAAATCAGTTCCATACCCACTTTTTGAGGAACCAATCCGCACTTTTCATAAAATCGCAATGCCGAGGCATTACAACTCCATACGTTTAAGGTCACGTTATAACAACCTTCTTGTCTTGCAAGGGCAACAGCAGCCTCGTACAAGGCTTTTCCGATGTGCTTGCCACAAAGATCTTGGTCCACACACAAATCATCAATATACAGGGTTTTCACGTCGGTCAGCACCGAATGATTCTTATGTTGCTGAAAAAGGCAAAAACAATACCCATCCACCAGATCGGTTTCATCCACCGAAACCAGAATCACTTTGTCCTCATCAACAAGAATTTGTTTTAATTCTTCATCAGAATACTTTCTTCCTTGTTTAAAAATATCAGGTCGACCGGTGTGATGTACCATACACACCTGACACAGCAACTCCCCTATTTTGGGAATATCTTTTTCACACGCTTTGCGAATCATTGGTTTTTCCTTCTTTCATAATGTTATATATGTTCCGCATTTACCCTTAAATTATAAAACGCTTGCAACCATTTGGGTTGACTTTCAATTTGACCTTTTAATGATAATAAGATTCGTTTTCCGATTCTACGATCCAAAACCGCAAACATTCGCACTATAGGATTTTCGGAAGAAACACTGGATTGAATATCTTGATTGCGATACTCTGCCAAGGCATCACAAAATTCGTCATCTGTATATTCCTCCCGTTGGGTCAAATCCACCTTTTTAAAAAGAACCCAAAATTCATCCCAATAATTTTGTTTATCGTTACTTTTATATCCGTTTTCAACAAAATAGGTATTCAATGTTTCAAGGGAAAATCGCTTTACTTGCTGACCATCAATACAAACTTCAAAAACCTTGAAATCATCCATGGCGGGATAAGTTGTGCACCCATAACGAATTCGTCCTTTTAAAGATTCAGCAAGCATTTCTTGTTCAAGGTACTTTCGCATACCACTCCAGGAACCTAATATTTTGCTCATATTGCATACCTCTTTAGAGTTCCAATTCGATATACAATCCGAAATGGTCAGAGGGATATTTTCCGTCTACTGTGTCCGTAATGATTGTTTGGTTAATGGGGGTAATTTCTTCATCAATAAAGCAGTAGTCAATATGTTCATTATTCACAACTTCGGGTTGATAATTATGATAAGTAGTTATCAAATCATTGGCGGTAGATGCATTGACATCCTTGAACTTTTCCACCATGGTGGCATAGCCCACACTGTCAGGGGTCATGTTAAAATCTCCAACAATCAAGGTGGGAGCGTTTGATATCTTTTTACTGTAATCATAAACCAGGTTCACACTGGCTACTTGCCCTTGGTCCCCAAAGCCGAAATGGGTATTCATTACCGTAAAAGTTTTGCCACTTTGTTTCTCCTTCAAAACAACGTAAACACACATACGATAACAATTATATCGTGCATCCCACCCGCGGGATTCCACTTCGGGAGTATCCGAAAGCCAGAAGTATCCCGTATTGATACAATCGTATTTATCTTTGCGCCACAAAATAGGAGAAGCTTCAATGTCTACCGTATGATTGCGGTACTGATAAAACATATCATACTCTTGACCGTAAAACTCTGCAATGTAATTTTCCCAGGCGGGGCGATATTCCTGAAAACCAATAACGTCCGCATCATATCGGGACGTCACAGCCGAAAGCCTGGGAGCACGCTGGGCAATCGAATTTCCGTCAGGGTCATCGCAACATCTGATATTAAAACTTATCACATTAAGTTTCATACAAAACACATCCTTGGTAATGATTGATTATATTATATCATGCAAAATGTAATATTGCTATGAAAAAGATAAATTTTATTGCAAAAGTAAAAATCCCCGTACTATCGTACGAGGATTTTTGGTGGGAGCGGGTGGGTTCGAACCACCGAAGTCACTGACAACAGATTTACAGTCTGCCCCCTTTGGCCACTTGGGTACACTCCCGAATATATTTAGTTAACGTTTGGTGGAGCTGGTGGACGGACTCGAACCCCCGACCTGCTGATTACAAATCAGCTGCTCTACCAACTGAGCTACACCAGCAAGTTTCTCCGTAACGCAAGTGATAATATACCACATACCTTTTCATTTGTCAAGGCTTTTTTCACAAAAAATTTGCTTTTTTTACAAAGAAAAAATCTGTTGAAAATAGTCTTCTCCGTAATCGTGAAATTGCTTGGTTTCAATCATTTCTTTCAGTTGTTCCGAGGTGACCCACTTGGCATCCTGAACTTCTTCCGTTTGTAAAACCAAACTGTCAAGGGAAGCATCCACACCCACGTACCACAAATCGATAAATGAGTTTTTACGGGTAAATCGATGGATATGTTGGATTTCACATTCCAGCACCCGAATACCCAATTCTTCTTGTAATTCCCGTACAGCGGCTTCCCGGGAACCTTCTCCCGAACGAACCGAACCACCTGTTGCCGCCCATTCCCCGGGCATAGGCATACGGTCGGCACTGCGCTTTTGAATCAAATATTCCCCTTTGGAATTCTTCATCCAGATATGAACCACCAAGTGATATTGACCGTTACGGAACCGATTAAAGGGTTCGCGCTTCATACGGAAACCGGTAAATTTTCCCTCTTTATCCAGAATATCCCAATATTCCGTTGCCATCCCATATCACTCCTTTCTCAGGTTCAAATTATATTTTTAGTCTTTCAACTGCAGTTCGTGTTGTTCCAAAATAGAATCCCACTCTTTGGCACTCATAAGACCGTCTTCATTATCATATTGATTATACAAGGTTTGAATTTCTTTTTCAACCGCCAATTTCACCCGACGAACATACGCCTTTGAAATAGCAATCATGCCGACAGCGCAAAGAAACGGAACAAGGGCACCAATATACAAACCACCCAACAGCCCTTGATTGGCATACAGCCCTGTGAAAATCTGAACAGTTTGAAATATCATCAAAAAACCAACAATCAGTTGACAACCGCAAGCAATCTTGATTTTTTTCATACACATAAACACAAAGGCAACTAAAGCCAAAAGGAAGGATCCATGAACAACCCAATGATTTTTACTAAAAAAATCAATTTGTTCCTGAGTCATGGAAAACCCTGTTCCGTAAAGCATAAAGAAAACTAATTCGTTTAATAGAAACACCAGAAAAGAATATACAGCAGTTATGTAATAAATACCTTTTAATTTGCGAAAAAAGGAACCTTTCGGATGCTTCCAGGAATCTTTGGAAACAAGCTCTTTTTCATCCAGCTGTTGTTGAACCCGGTTATACAACAGCACTTCTCCCGCACTCAAGGTTTTCTTCATTTCGGTCACCTCGTAAAACTAATATCACTATTATACTATTCTCTGACTTTAATTGCAACAAATTTTTATGAAACTTTTATTGTTATCCAAGAAAAAATCCTTGTCAATTTGTACAAATTGTGATATAATAATAGCGTATAATAATGGAACATGTTGCGAGGTGTGATTAATGAAAAGAAAATTCATTCCTATATGCCTTTTTATCATAACATTCTTGCTGATTGCCCTTGCTTTTGGCTTTGGCTCTTCTTATTATCAACAACCCCTTATGTACGGAGAAGATACCATCCTTCAATCCCCCTCTTCTCTTTCTACCCTCCCTTTACAATCCAACTTCTCATCATTTTTAGAAGCTTTCATTCCTTTGGTAATTGGTTCTGTTGTTATCCTTTTGATTGTTAAATTGGCGAAAAGGCATAGTTCCATTCTTAAAAAATATCTCCCTAAAGTATTATGTGTTGTTTTATGCCTGGTTTGTTTGGGCAGTTCTTTCCAACTTTCCAACAGCCTTGCCGATTCCAACTTTACTCCTATTTCTACTTCTCAATACTACGGCAGACAACAACTGGAAAAAATGGCAAACAGCTCTTCTTTGTTATACGCTTACGACCAAATGGCCACCGGGATTGAAAACCAGGCTTCTGAAATCAAAATCAGAACCATTTTCAACTCAGTTACCTTTGAAGAGTGGCAAGTTGTTTTATACAGTTATTTATATGACTATCCTCAACATTTTTGGATGGACGCCTCTTACCGCTATAGTTACGTAAATGGCAGTAACAACGAAATTATTATGCATGCCATCCTTCCCAACTATGCCTTTAGCAGCGATGAACTTACCACTGCACGAGCAGAGTTCAACACCCAAGCACAAAGTATTCTTGATACTCTCTCCCCTTCCATGAGCGAATATGAATTGGAATTTTCCATTCATAATCAACTTTGTGACCGCATTATTTATCAAGATGTAGAATACGCTCATACCGCTTATGGCGGTTTGGTAACGGGGGTCGCGGTTTGTGAAGGATACGGGAAAGCGTTCCAATATTTACTGAATCAGGTTGGTATTGAATCTACCCTGGCAACCGGCACAGGTACTCCCGCAGGCTCGGGTGTCACCGAAAACCATGCATGGAATCTTGTGAAGATCGACGGTAATTATTATTACACCGACCTTACCTGGGATGACCAGACCAGCGAGCCTTATTACGCCTATTTCAACGTTTCAACAGCTATGCTGGAAGAAGACCATACCATTGCAACCTTCCCTTACGAACTACCCCTTTGCACGGTAACCACAGAAAACTACTTTGTGAAAAATAATAAAACCTTTTCATCCTTTTCTTTGGAAAAGATGATTGAGTTGTTACAATACGACTTATCGACTCACGTGTACGTCACCGGTGCAACTTCTTCCTTTAACAGCGACGTTCTCAATAACTCCCGAGCGATTTTGAATGCTTTGGATATGGTAACCTCTTCCACGGTACGCATCAGCTCGTTGGGTCGCGAACGGGTTATCACCGTGGTTGGGCACCGTCGCGGCGATGTAAACGGTGACAATATTTTGGACGAAACAGACGTTACTTTGTTGGAACAATACCTGGACGATTCCTCTGTCATAACCGATGCCAACTGCTTAAAAGCTGCTGACTATAATGATGACGGAAAAATCGACGCAAAGGACAGCCAGAAACTCAGTAATTACGTGGACGGCATTGTAGATGATACTCCTTCTTCTATCGTATCTTCCGACGCTTCTGTTTCCTCTGCGGTTTCCACAATTACCTCGACCCCATCCTCCGCAGTGTCCAATCTCTCATCCCAGGAACCGATTGTTTCTTCGGTTTCTATTCCATCTGAGGATTCTTCTTCCATGGACCAATCATCAACACCATCCTCCACCTCTTCTCAAGAGGACATGCCTTCATATACTTTGGGCGATGTTAATAAGGACACAAAAATTGATGCGAAAGATGCGCTTCTTGTTCTTAAGATGGCAGTTGGTAAATACACACCATTTCCTTCCGAAATGTTAGCTGCAGACGTTAACAAAGATGATGCCATCAATGCCAAAGATGCTTTGGAAATTTTAAAGAAAGCAGTTGGCAAACCAGCTTGTTTTTAATAACAATTCAATAACTGCACAAAAACCCTTGTGGCACATGCCACGGTTCCGTAAGGAAGTATGGTTTTGGAGATAGAAAATCCTCCACAACTTGCCGAAAAGCCTTGAAATACGGGAGTATTCCTTCGTTTTTCGTCTTCGATGTGAATTCCTCAT